>PNNE01000082.1 GCA_013824055.1 Rhodobacter sp.
CTTGACCGCGAAGTTGCGGCCGATGATCATCGGTTCCAGTTCGGGATGGTTGACGTTGGCCGGAATGATCGCGCGGCCGGCTGCGATCTCCTGACGCACGAATTCGGGCGTGACATGGTCGGGGATCGCGGCGCCGAAATCCTCGCCGTCGCGTGCGGCGGCCGGGGCGGCCGCACGGCCAAGGTTCTCGCGGATCGCCACATATTCCATCTCGGCGGTGATGATCCCGGCGCGGGCATAGGCCAGTTGCGTCACCGCTTTGCCATCCCGGGCCCGCAACGGGCTGCGCTGCACGGCAAAGCCCGGCACCAGCCGTGCGCCGCTGGCAAATCCGTTGTCCGCAGGCTGGACCGGCCGTGCCGCATAAGGTTCGCAATCGCCGCGCGCCGCCAGCCAGCTGCTGCGCGCAGGGGGCAAACCCGCAGCGATGTCGGTGACGATGGCCGGGTCGGTATAGGGGCCGGAGGTATCATACACCGTGACCTGCGGCTCCCCCGCCGAGGGGTGGACGGTAATCTGGCGCATCGGCACGCGGATATCGGGATGGATCACACCCGCCACATGCCGCTTCGTCGAAGCGGGCAGAGGACCGGAGGTGACGGCAGGCAGCGCGGGCGCAGCCGGTCGAGGTTGCGCGGTCTGGTCGATCTGGTTCATCAAAGCCTCTTCGCGTTGATGACCCGTCGAAGAGGGAAAGAAGCCGGGATACGCCCGCGAGTTGCCTGAAAGGCGACCGTTTGTGCTTCCTACGCCAGTATCAACTGGGTCAGGTTCAAAGGGTCGCATCACCGCAGGGTCATCCCTGCCATCAGCCTCTCAGTCCCTTCGGCGGGACTCCCCTGACAGTCTGGAGAGACTAGGCGCGTGCTCGGGTCGCGTCAACAGCTGTCATCCGGCCGATGTCGGGAAGAATTCTCTTCCGCAGCTACTTGTCCGGCTCACGCTCATCTGTTTCAGGGCTGAGGTGGATGCCGCTCTCCACTTAAGCATCGCGATGTGCCAAACTCGGGATGTTGAGGCATAGCCGGGATGAAGGCGCTCAAAAAAATATAACTATATCAGTAATTTATCGGTAGAGAAGGTTCGACCCCAGTCGCGTCTCCTCCGCCACTACATGATAGCCTGTCATTACACGAGTTCATGCTTCTCGGGCGATGATCCGGGTCGTTGGGCGGCCTGGACAAGGGCGGCGACATGGTCCGGTCCGGCGGGCACGATGCCGGTGGGGTTCAGCGCCTTGATCGAATAGTAGCCCGCCTTGATGTGGTCGAGGTCCACGGTCGCGGCCACGCCGGGCAGGCGCAGGATGCGCTCCATGTAGGCCGAAAGCCGCGGGTAATCGGCGATCTGGCGGCGGTTCGTCTTGAACAGACCGTGATAGGCCGCGTCAAAGCGGATGAGCGTGACGAAGGCACGGATGTCGGTCTCGGTCAGGCAGTCGCCAAAGAGGTAGTCGCCGGTCAGGCGGGCCTCCAGCTCTTCCAGCATGGCGAAGACGGCCGCGACCGCTTCGTCATGGGCGGCTTGGGTCAAGGCGAAGCCGGCCTTGTAGACGCCGTTGTTCAGGGCATCGTAGAGGCGCGGGTTCAGGTCGTCGATCCGGGCGGCCAGGTCGGCGGGATAAAGGCGCAGGTCGGAAGGGGCAAGGTGCTCGAACGCCGTGTCGAACATCCGCAGGATGTCGGCGCTTTCGTTGGACACCATCACATCGCGCTGCATGTCCCACAGGACCGGCACTGTGGCCCGGCCGGTGAAGTGCGGATCGGCGCGGGTGTAGATCTGGTGCATGTGGCTGGCGCCGAACAGAGGATCGGCCTCGGCGCCGGGGTGGCCGCCGAACTGCCAGCCCTGAGGCGTCAGGACCGGGTTCAGCACCGTGACCGGGATCAGGTCGGCCAGCCCCTTCAGGCTGCGGCCCATCAAGGTGCGCGAGGCCCAGGGGCAGACCAGCGCGACGTAAAGCCGGTAGCGCCCGGCCTCGGCCTTGAAGCCACCTTCGCCGGTCGGGCCGGGGCTGCCATCGGGCGTGATCCAGTTGCGAAAGCTTGAGGCCTGCCGCACGAAACGACCCTGCGCGTCGGCCTTCTGCACCGGGTGCCAGTCGGTCACCCATTTGCCATCG
>PNNE01000188.1 GCA_013824055.1 Rhodobacter sp.
GTTCGTCAGGATCGTGTTGTGCAGCAGGCCCACCGATCCGCCCGCGACCAGGGGCCGGACGATCAGGATCACCAGGGCGGCGATCATGATCTCGGTCCAGTGGTTTGCGAGGAAATCCTGGGGGGTCTGGTTGGTCATCAGGTCGACGAGGCGGCTGAGATACCAGATCATGCCCACATCCAGCACCGCATTGCCGACCGAAAACAGGGCGGTGACGGCGAAGATGGCTTTGAACGGACGGATGTAGTCCTTCAGGAAGGGCCAGAGCCTTCGGGGCGGGGCGTCCTGTTCGACATAGGACTGATAGGGATCGACGAGGTTTTCAAGGAAGCGGAACATGGGGAAGACCCTGGAAGGTAGCAGCGATGGGCGACGGCGGGGCTGAGAGCGACCGCCACGACGGGACCGGTCAACTCAGGCGAGCTGAAACGAGATCCCGTTTTCCATGCTTGGCTCCATCCTTGGGTGGGCCATGCGTAACCGAGTCGCGGCGTTTTGTCACGTCCCTTTCAGCAGGGCCTCACGGGTGGCGGTCAGGTTCGTGGCAAGCCATTGCGCCTCAAGGCTTTTCAGCCGGGTGCCCAAAGCCTCGCCTTGCAGGTCGGGCATCAGGTCCGCCGCGGTGACGGGAAAGCGGGCCTGCGCGCCGCGCCGGATTTCGGCGGTCCAGCCGGGCGGCGGCGGGGTCTCGAAACAGGCGGCTCGGGCCAGGACGGCATCGGTCGCAAGCGCAGTGCCCAGGTGCCAACCCAGAGCGGCGGGGGTATCGAGGCTGCCCAGTGCGCTGCGAAGGGCGGCAAGATCGCGCGCTTCGGCCTTGGAAAGGCGCAGGCGGTCGGTGTCCCCTCCGACAACGGAAAGTCGGCGAAGCCAGCGCGGGGGTTCGGCTGCGTCAAGGTGAACCAGCGGGGCCAGCGCGCGAGGGTCGGCGCCGGGCAGGATGACCGAGAGGACACCCGACTGCGCCATCGCGGCGACGGAGGGGGCGGGGTCGCGGGCGGACAGAAGCTTGCGCAGCTCGGCAGTGATGCGTTCCCTGGAGATCGCCTGCAACCCAGGCGCGAACGCGGCGCAGGCGGCCAGGCCCTCGGTGTCGATCCCGCCGTCGGGGTCGCCGTAAGCGGCGTGAAAGCGGAAGAACCGAAGGATGCGGAGGTAATCCTCGCGGATGCGGGTTTCCGCGTCGCCGACAAAGCGGACCCGGCGGGCTTGCAGGTCGGGCAGGCCACCCAGCGGGTCGATCACCCTGCCGTGGCGGTCGGCGTAAAGCGCGTTCATCGTGAAGTCGCGGCGCTGGGCGTCTTCCTCGATGCGGCTGGAGAAGGCCACCACGGCGCGGCGGCCATCGGTTTCGACGTCGCGGCGGAAGGTGGTGACTTCGTGCGGCTTGCCCTGCACGACGACCGTGACGGTGCCGTGGTCGATGCCGGTGGGGACGGGTTTGAAGCCCGCCGCTTCGGCGATGTCAGAGACGGTTTCGGGCGTCGCGTCGGTCGAGATGTCGACATCGCCGACGGGTTCACCCAGCAGGGCGTTGCGCACGCAGCCACCGACGAACAGCGCGATGTGGCCCGCGCCCTCAAGCGCCTGCATCAGGGTCTGGGTGCCCGGATGCTCCAGCCAGTCGCCCCCGACTGTCCCGTCAGTCTTCATTGTCCCACCCGGTCCGCCAACCCCCGCAGGATACGCGCGGTGGCGCCCCAGATGTAATAGGGGCCGTAGGGGACGGCGTAGTAGCGGCGCCAGACGCCCATCCATTGCCGCCGTTCGATGGCAAAGCGGGCGGGGGTCAGGACGTGAGAGAGGGGCAGGCTGAAGACTTCCTCGACCTCGCCTGCTTCGGGGACGGGGGTGAAAGGCCCGCGGATCAGGCCGACAAAGGGGGTGATGGCGAAGCCGGTGACGGTTTCGTGGACCGGAAGCGTGCCAAGGATCTCGACGCGCTCTTTCGGAAGCCCGATTTCCTCATGCGTTTCGCGAAGCGCGGCGGCTGCGGGGCTGGCATCGCCTGGATCGACCTTGCCGCCGGGAAAGGCGATCTGGCCGGGGTGGTGCTTCAGGTGCGACGAGCGTTTGGTCAGGATCAGCCGGGG
>PNNE01000438.1 GCA_013824055.1 Rhodobacter sp.
CCGGGATGCCGGCGGCAGCGATGGCAGCGGCGGCGTGGTCTTGCGTCGAGAAGATGTTGCAGGACGCCCAGCGCACCTCGGCACCCAGGGCGACCAGCGTCTCGATCAGCGCGGCGGTCTGGATCGTCATGTGCAAGGAGCCGACGATGCGCGCGCCTTTCAGCGGCTTGGTCGTCCCGAATTCCTCGCGGCAGGCCATCAGGCCCGGCATCTCGGTTTCGGCGATGGTCAGTTCCTTGCGGCCGAAGTCAGCCAGTGCGATGTCCTTGACGATGTAATCCGCAGCCATGCGGTGCTCTCCTTGATCCTTGGTTGGGCGGGCAGATAGCATTGATCCGGCAAACAGACAACAAAGGCCCGTCGATGAAACAACCCCGCGCCTGGCAACGCATGCTTTCGGGCCGACGGCTGGACCTGCTGGACCCCACGCCGGTCGATATCGAGATCGAGGACATCGCGCATGGCCTTGCCTTCGTGGCCCGCTGGAACGGGCAGACGCGGGGGGACTGGCCCTATTCGGTGGCGGAGCACTCGCTCTTGGTCGAGGAGATCTTTCTGCGGGCCAACCCCGGCGTCGCGGCGAAATGGCGGCTGGCGGCGCTGCTGCATGACGCGCCGGAATACGTCATCGGCGACATGATCAGCCCGGTGAAGGCGGCAGTCGGACCGGGTTACGGCGAGTTGGACCTGCGGCTGACGGCGGCGGTGCATCGGCGCTTTGGGCTGCCCGCGGTGCTGCCGCTGCCGATCAAGAAGGCGATCAAGGCGGCGGACAGGGTCTCGGCCTGGCTGGAGGCAGTGCGGATCGCCGGGTTCCGGGAAGCAGAGGCCGACAAGCTGTTCGGGCGCCCGCTGCCAGAGCTGGTGCATCGGCTGGAGATACGGTTGCGTCCACCCGCAGAGGTGCGGGCGGATTATGCGGCAACGGTCGCGCGGCTGCTGGCCGCCTGCGATTGACCACCAGTCCGGGAATTGCGCCAGGTCAAGGTGCCGTCATCGCCCCGGTGGCATGCTTTCGCAGAATCAGACAGAGGGAGAAGGCCATGTCGCTGCCAAAGACCATGAAGGCTGCCGTTGTCGTCGGGCTGGGCAAGCCCCTGGAGATCCGCGAGGTCGCCGTGCCTCGGATCGGGCCGGGACAGGCGCTGATCCGGGTGCGGGCCTCGGGCGTGTGCCACACCGACCTGCACGCCGCGATGGGGGACTGGCCGGTCAAGCCGAATCCGCCCTTCATTCCGGGGCACGAGGGCGTGGGTGAGGTCGCGGCTGTCGGCGCCGGTGTCACGCATCTGAAGGAAGGCGACAGGGTGGGGGTGCCCTGGCTGCACAACGCCTGCGGACGCTGCCTGCATTGCGTCGGCGGCTGGGAGACGTTGTGCGAAAGCCAGCAGATGACCGGCTATACGGTGGATGGCGGCTATGCCGAGTATGTTTCGGCCGAGGCGAATTATGTCGGCGCGCTGCCCGGCAATCTTGACTGGGGTCCGGCGGCTCCGATCCTTTGCGCGGGTGTCACGGTCTACAAGGGGCTGAAGGAAACCGAAGCCAAGCCTGGAGACTGGGTCGCGATCAGCGGGATCGGGGGCCTTGGGCACATGGCCGTGCAATACGCCAAGGCGATGGGCCTGCATGTCGTGGCGGTGGACATCGCCGAGGACAAGCTGAAGCTCGCGCGCGACCTTGGGGCCGATGTCACGATCAACGCGGTCGAGATGGACCCGGTGAAGGAATTGCAGACCCAGATGGGCGGCGTGCAAGCAGTGCTGGTGACAGCGGTGTCGAACAGCGCGTTCTCGCAGGGCGTGGGGATGCTGCGGCGCGGGGGCTTCATGTCGCTGGTCGGGCTGCCGCCGGGCGACTTCCCGTTGCCGATCTTCGAGATCGTGCTGAAGCGGATCACCGTGCGCGGATCGATCGTCGGCACGCGGAACGACCTGACCGAAGCGCTGGCCTTTGCGGGCGAGGGCAAGGTTGCCTCGCATTTCAGCTGGGACAGTCTGGAGAACATCAACTCGATCTTCGAGCGGATGAAAGCGGGGCAGATCGAGGGGCGGGTGGTGCTGAAGATCTGA
>PNNE01000266.1 GCA_013824055.1 Rhodobacter sp.
TCCAGGCTGGGGGCGAAGTAGCACAGCACGGTGGCTGCGGCATAGATCGCCGCACAGACGAAGATGACGGGCTTGCGGCCATAGGCATCCGAGACCGGACCGGCGACAAAGGTGCCAAGACCCATGCCGAGAAAGAAGCTGGAGATGATGAGGAGCACCTTGTTGCTGTCGGTGGGCGACAGTTCCGCGGCGATGTCGGGCAGCGCGGGCAGCATGGCGTCGATGGACAGCGCAATGGTGGCGAAAAGCATCGCCATCATCGCCACGAAGGTCCGCTGCGAGCGGGCTGTCATCGCGCGGCCAGTTCCGCGATGACCTTTTCCCAGGTCTCGGGCGGTTGCGCGCCGGAGATGACATAGTGCTGCGCGATCAGGAAGGTCGGGACCGCGCTGACGCCCTTCTGGCGGGCATCCTGGTCGCGGGCCCGGATGTCGTCGGCATCGGCGTCCGATTGCAGAAGCCGCAAGGTGGCGGCGCGGTCCATGCCGTTTTCGCCGGCGATGTCGGCGAGGGTGCCTTTGTCGCCGATGTCGCGCCCCTCGCTCCAGTAGGCGCGCATCAGGGCGGTGACGACGGCAGGCTGGACGGCCTCGATCCCGGCCCAGTGGATCAGGCGGTGGGCATCGAGCGTGTTGGGCATCCGCTGCGGCTTGTCGGGGTCCATGTCCATGCCAGCACCGCGCGCAACCTCGCGCAGCCGTTCGTGGATGGCATCGACGCGGGCCTTGCCGCCGAATTTCGCCTCAAGGTAGGCGCGTTTGGCCACACCTTCGGCGGGCATGTCGGGGTTCAGCTGGAACGGGTGCCACTGGATCGCGAACGGGTGGTCGGGGTGGGCGGCAAGCGCGCGGTCGAGGTTGGCCTTGCCGACATGGCACCAGGGGCAGACCGGGTCCGAGAAGATGTCCAGGCGAACGGCGGCGGGGATCATTCGGGTCTCCTGTAGCGGGCGGCCAGTGCCTTGCGGATCAGCTTGCCGGTGCCAGTCGTGCTGGCTGTGCGGGGCAGGGCGTCAAGGCGCTGGTAGTGCCTTGGCTGCTTCCAGCGGGCAAGAGTCTTTTCGGCGCATTGGCGCAGGTCCGAGGCGTCGATTTCGCAGGGTGCTTCGTAGAAAAGTGCCAAGATCGTGGTGCCGGGGGTGGGTTCCACCTGGCATGCCGCGCAGGCGGTCAGGGGCAGGTCGTGGAAGGCGGCCTCGATCTCGGCGGGCGAGACCCGGAAGCCGCCGGCGTTCAGAAGGTCGTCCTGGCGGCCAAGGTGGGTGATGGCGCCGTCCGGGGCCATGACGGCGGCGTCGCCGGTGCGGAACCACGGGCCTTCTGGTGGCGGCTGGCCGAGGTAGTGGCGCATGAGGCCGGGGTCGGCGGTGGAGATGGCAAGCTCGCCCGGTGCCCCGCGTGGGACGGGGTCGCCCTGATCGTTCAGGATCGCGATGTGACGACCGGGCTGGACGTGGCCGGCGGTGCCCTCGGGCGCGGGTCGGGCGGGAGAGCCCGAGACGTAGGTGGACACCTCGGACATGCCGAGCGCTTCGTGCAGGTCGGTGCCGGTGCGGGACCGCCACTGGTCGCGAAGCGCTTGCGACAGGGCCTCGCCTGCCGAGAGCCCGTGACGAAGGTGGGGCAGCGGCGGGACCCCGGCGCGCAGAAGCTGGCGGTAGACGCCGGGGGCGGCGGCGAGGATGGTGGCTTTGGCCCGCTGCATCAGCGCGGCAAGCGCGGCAGACGGCGTTCCGGCGGCCGGGATCAGCGCCGTGGCGCCGACGGTCCAGGGGTCAAGCAGGCCGGTGCCAAGGGTGTAGGTCCAGTTCAGGGCGCCCGCGTGAAGCAGGCGGTCGGTCCCGGTCAGGCCTTCCCAGTGCCGGTGCATGGACTGCCGCGCCAGGATGGCGCGGTGGGCATGGCTGACGGCCATCGGCAGACCCGAGGTGCCGGAGGTGAAGACGATGTAGGCCTCGCGGTTCGGATCGCCGAGGTGGAGCGGGGCGGGCGGCAAAGTGGACCACAGGGCAAGGTCGGGGGCGAGGAGCGGGGCCGGGTGGTCGGGAAGCGCGATGC
>PNNE01000174.1 GCA_013824055.1 Rhodobacter sp.
CCTCGAACCCGACCTTCTATGTGGTCCAGTTCCGCTATCCGGAGGATGAGGCGCGCCCAGCCCGCGTGATCGCGGCCCAGGCACCGAACGACAATTACGGGGCCAGCGCGCGCACCGAGTTCACCCCGACCCGGGTCTGGGATGACGGAACCTTCACCTACTTCGCCTTCCCGCCGAACGCGCCTTTGCCCGCGATCTTCCGCTATGCGAACGGCCGCGAACGCACGGTCAACACGCAAGTGCCTGAGGATGGGGTGATCCGTGTCTCCGGCGTGAGCCGCCAATGGGTCCTGCGTCTCGGCGAAGAGCTGGTCTGCATCGAGGCGATCCCGCCCGCGGAGGCCTCATGAGCGAGCCTGAAAACCCCGAACTGGAAAGGCGCCTTGCTGCCCTGGAGAAAGGCAGCGCCCGCGCGCCCAAGACAGCGCCGCGCCGGTCGCCTCTCCTTGCGCTGGTCGTGATCGGCATCATCGGTGCAGGCGGCGCGCTTCTTTATGTCCTCTCGCAGCCCGAGGAAGAGGTGGCCCTGCCGACGGCCACGCCAGATGTCTTTCAGAGCGAGGGGGACGGCTTTGGCGCCATCGAGACCTTGCCCCCGCCCGAGCCCGAGGTAGTCTTCGTCGCACCGGACCCCGTCGAGCCCAATGCCGAGCTGCTGGCACAGATCAGCGCCTTGCAGGCCCAGATCGAGGAATTGCGCAACGCCCCCGGAGCGGTGGTCGAGGACAACACCGCCGCGGCCGAGGCCATCGATGCATTGACCGCCCAGATCGCGGCGCTGCAAGCAGCGTCGGAAGCCGCACAGGAGCGGTTCCAGGCGGAACTGACGGCCCGGGATCGCACCCTCGAACAGCTTCGCATGGATCTGGAATTGGCTCAGCTTGAGGCCAACCGCCCCCAACCTGCGCCATCAGGCCCGACGGAGGATGAACTCCGCGCACGCGAAGAGGAGCGGTTGCGCCGCGAGGAAGAAGCCCGGCGGCTGGCCGAGCTGGAGCGTCGCGCGGCAGAAGAACGCGCCTTTCAGGAGCGGCGCATCGCCTCGCCCACCATCGCATTCGGCGGCCCATCCGGCGCCGCCGAGACGGAGCTTGCAGAGCGCAGCTTTGGCGAGGTGACGGATTTCGTGCTGAACGGGGCCCTGCCCTCGACGGTGACGCAGGCCGAGGTTATCGCCAATCCCTCCAACACCATCATTCAGGGCACCATGATCCAGGCGGTCATGGAAACCGCCCTCGACAGTTCGCTTCCCGGCCAGACCCGTGCCGCGGTCTCCGAAGATGTCTACAGCGTCGACGGCACGCGACTCCTGATCCCCCGCGGATCCCGCCTCATCGGGCGCTACCGCGCCGGCGTCGATATCGCGCAGCGCCGCGTTACCATCGCCTGGGACCGGATCATCCTGCCCGACAACCAGACCGTCCAGATCAGCTCCTTCGGGGGCGATGAACTTGGCCGTTCGGGTGTCACCGGCTTCGTGGACACGCGCTTTGCCGAGCGTTTCGGATCGGCCGCCCTGATCTCGCTGATTTCCGCGGCACCGAGTGCCGCAGCCTCCGAGGTCCCGGATGAGACGGCCGCCAACGCGCTCGAGGACGTGGGCGATGATCTGGCCGATGCCACCGACAGCGTCTTGGGCGATTACCTCTCGATCGGTCCCGTCATCTATGTCGACCAGGGCGCCCGCGTCACCGTCATAGTCGACCGCGACTTGGAGATCTTCTGACCCCATGTCGCTCAGCTATCTCGAGACATCGCTTGACCGGATCGACGCCGCCGCCCGCGACGATGTCATCGAGATCTGCATCAACCCCGACGGAACCTGTTGGGGCGAATTCCAGGGCGACCATTTCATGCGCGCGCTCGACCAGAGGCTCACGGCCGTTCAGGTCAGGGACCTCGGCAACCAGATCGCCTCCTCGGCCAACACGACGATGAGCAAAGACCGTCCCATCGTCTCGGTCTCGATCACCTACAAGGGCCGCCCGATCCGGGCACAGGTCATCACCCCGCCCGCTGTGCTCTCGGCCATGTCGATCAGCTTGCGGTT
>PNNE01000093.1 GCA_013824055.1 Rhodobacter sp.
TTGTGCTTGCCGCCCGCACGCACGCATTTCTGCGCGGTCGTCGCGCGCTTGTAGTCCCGCGTCTCGACCCCGGTGAACAGGTTCTTGAACTGCACCATGCCCGAGTTGGTGAACATCAGCGTGGGATCGTTCCGCGGCACCAGGGGCGAGCTGTCGACGACCCGGTGATCGTTGCGGCGGAAGAAGTCGAGATAGGTGGAGCGGATGTCGTTCAGCGAGGCCATGTCGGGGCGGTCCTTGGCGAGATCGGGAATTCGGACCCCGTGTAGCCCCCTGCAAGGGGCCTGTCCACAGTCGGCCTTGCCCAGCAAGGGAAAAAGGCCGCTAGCGCAGCACGTCCACCGCGTCGCCGTTGCGGATCACGCCATCCTGCTCGATGGAACACAGGACCCCGCGCAAGCGCAGCTGGGGGTGCGCGCGGACCCAGTCGAAGGCCGCTTCGCCGTGGCGCACCTTCCACTTGGCGCAGGCGTCGTTCCAGACCTCGGAGACGCGCAGAACGGCGGTGCCGACCGCCAGCAGTTGCCCTGCGGGCAGGTTTGCTTCGGTCATGTCCAGGTCGCAGACGAAGGTGTCGCCGGGATGGACGACGGTGGTGCGGTCACGCCAGACCAGGTCCAGCACCCGGCGCGGCAGGATCGAGACCTGGATGCCGGGGTGGCCCGAGCCGTCGGGCAGCTTCAGCCAGGGCGCGGTGCCCCAGCGTTCGCCGGGGATGCCGTGCAGTCGCGTCAGGGTCAGGTCATCGACGAAACGGCGTTCGCCATAGCCGGGGCGAAAGCACAGGAATTCGACCGCGCTGCCGGTCTTGGGTGCGGACAGCACCTCTGGCAGCGCGGCCATCAGCTCATCGCGGGTGACCTGGCCGCTCACTCGTCCAGGACATCCGCGCTGTCTTCACCGGCCATCGTGAAGTCCAGCCCGTTGGCTGCGCGAATCTTGTCCTCGATCGCCAGGGCGACGGAGGGGTTCTGCTTGAGGAACGCCTTCGCGTTCTCGCGCCCCTGCCCGATGCGTTCGTCGCCGTAAGAGTACCAGGCGCCCGACTTTTCCACCACGCCGGCCTTGACGCCGATGTCGACCAACTCACCCATCTTCGAGATGCCCTCGCCATACATGATGTCGAATTCCACCTGCTTGAAGGGCGGGGCCACCTTGTTCTTGACCACCTTGACGCGGGTGGTGTTGCCGACGACCTCTTCCCGGTCCTTGATCGCGCCGATGCGGCGGATGTCCAGACGGACCGAGGCGTAGAATTTCAGCGCATTGCCGCCGGTGGTGGTTTCGGGGCTGCCGAACATCACGCCGATCTTCATGCGGATCTGGTTGATGAAGATCACCATGCAGTTGCTGCGGCCGATGCTTGCGGTCAGCTTGCGCATCGCCTGGCTCATCAGGCGGGCCTGGCTGCCCATCTGCATGTCGCCCATGTCGCCTTCGATCTCGGCCTTCGGCACCAGGGCTGCGACCGAATCCACCACGACCAGGCTGACCGCGCCCGAACGCACCAGCGTATCCACGATCTCCAGCGCCTGTTCGCCGGTATCGGGCTGGCTGATCAGGAGTTCATTCAGGTCAACGCCCAGCTTCTTGGCATATTGCGGGTCAAGCGCGTGTTCGGCGTCGACAAAGGCGCAGACCCCGCCCTTCTTCTGTTCCTCGGCGACGACATGCAGGGTCAGCGTGGTTTTCCCCGAGCTTTCCGGCCCATAGATCTCGATGATGCGGCCCTTGGGCAACCCGCCGATCCCCAGGGCGATGTCCAGACCCAGCGAACCCGTCGAGGTCGCCTCGATGTCCATCGCCGGGCTGTCGGCACCAAGGCGCATGATCGAGCCCTTGCCGAACTGCCGTTCGATCTGTGCGAGCGCGCTTTCCAGCGCCTTCGACTTGTCCATATCCCGCTTGCTCCCGAGGTCGAGAAGGTTTGCCGTCGCCATGTCACGCTCCTTATTTCACAGCCACCCGCAGGCGGCAATCCTTGCCCGTGTTCCCCAAGTGTTCC
>PNNE01000258.1 GCA_013824055.1 Rhodobacter sp.
TGAGATCTTTGAGCCCGCTTACGGCCTCGACGAGATCCCGGCACAGATGCTGCGAATGGGCGAAATCCTCGGCCAATCCGACGCGGCAAGGGCCATGGTTGCGGAGTATGAGGCGGACCTTGCGGCATTCCAGGAAGAGGTCGCCCGCAACCCCCGCGCGGCTATCTATGCGGCGAGTGGCTATACCCAAGGCGACGAAAGCCTGTCGGGGCAGATCCTGCGCGCCGCCGGATTTGCCAATGTGGCCGCCGAGGCCGGCTATGCCGATGGCGGGACAATGCCGCTGGAGCTTCTGGTCATGCTGACACCCGAAGCCATCATCACCAGCCGCCCCTATCCGGGTGCCTCGCGATCAGAGGCCGTGATGTCCCACCCGGCCCTTCTGGCCAGTCAGGACGAGCGCGCGCGGGGCGCGATCTCGGACCGCGACTGGGTCTGTGGTACGCCCTATGTGCTGCGCGCAGTGGCCGACATGAAGAAGCTGCGCCAGACCCTGACGGGAGGGGAGTGAGCATGCGACGGCTTGCCCTTGTCCTTGCGATGCTGGTCGCGGTTCTTTTCCTCGGGTCGCTTCTGATCGGACCCGCCAATATCGCGCCGACCGACAGCCTGCGCGCGCTGCTTGCAGGGGGCGAAGGGCCGCTAACCTTGGTGATGCGCGAAATCCGCCTGCCGCGCGCCATTCTGGCGCTGGCTATCGGCGCGGCGCTGGGGTTGGCCGGTGCGGCGATGCAGGGATACCTGCGCAATCCCCTGGCCGATCCGGGCCTGATCGGGGTCTCGGGTTCTGCAGCCTTGGGGGCTGTCATCGCGATC
This sequence comes from Rhodobacter sp., assembly GCA_013824055.1. Taxonomy (GTDB): domain Bacteria; phylum Pseudomonadota; class Alphaproteobacteria; order Rhodobacterales; family Rhodobacteraceae; genus Tabrizicola. Next base: position 817 of record PNNE01000258.1, read on the forward strand.
CAGACTGGAATTGCCGGAACTGCGACGCTGGCCCTGCCCATTGCCGCACTGGCCGGTGCGGTCATCGGCGTGGCGCTGGTGCTGGTCTTGGCCGGGCCGCGCGGTGGGTCGTTGACGCTGATCTTGGCCGGGATCGCGATTTCGGCGCTGGCGGGGGCGCTGACCTCGCTGGTCTTGAACCTTTCGCCCAACCCGTTCGCCGCGAACGAGATCGTGTTCTGGATGATGGGGTCGCTGGCCGACCGGTCGATGACTCATGTCTGGATCGCGCTGCCGCTGATCGTGGTGGGGTCGCTCGCACTGGCCACTCTGGGCCGGGGGCTTGATGCACTGACCCTGGGCGAAGATGCGGCCGCCTCGTTGGGGATCGGGATGACCCGGCTGCGGCTGGTGCTGATCTTCGGGACGGCGGCGGTTGTTGGCGCTTCGACGGCGGTGGCCGGGGCGATCGGCTTCATCGGCCTCGTGGTCCCGCACGTCCTGCGCGGCTTTGTCGGCGGGCGGCCGGGTCACCTGCTCTGGGCCTCGGCTCTGGGCGGGGCGGTGATGCTGCTGGCGGCGGACATCGCCGTGCGGGTGGTGCTGCCCGCGCGCGATCTGAAGCTTGGGGTCCTGACCGCGCTGATCGGCGCGCCGCTGTTCCTGCATCTGATCTACCGCACGCGGAGGGGGGCATGACGCTGATCACGGTCAAAGAGCTTGCGGTCCGGCGTCGTGGCAAGCCGGTGTTGCAGGACATCGCACTGACGGTTGCGGGGGGCGAGTTGGTTGGGCTTGTCGGGGCCAATGGCGCGGGGAAGACCACGCTGATGCGCGCCATGCAGGGCCTGCTGCCGCTGGAAGGCCATTCCTCGCTTGCCGCCCTGTCGCCACGCGACCGTGCCCGGCAGGTCGCCTGGATGCCGCAGTCGCGGGACGTGGCCTGGCCGGTGTCGGTGGAAACACTGGTGGCCTTGGGCCGGACGCCGCATCTTGGCCCCGCCGCGCGTTCCAGTGACGCCGACCGGCAAGCGGTGGACCGGGCCATCGCGCGGCTGGACCTGGAAGCCTTTCGCCATCGCCCCGCGACCGAGCTTTCTGGCGGCGAACAGGCTCGCGCGCTGATCGCCCGCGCGCTGGCGCAAGAGACGCCGATCCTGATGGCGGACGAGCCGATTTCCGGTCTTGACCCCGCACACCAGATCTCGAC
>PNNE01000401.1 GCA_013824055.1 Rhodobacter sp.
GCTCGCCCCGCGCCAGAGCCGGCTTGATCAGGTTCGCCGCATCCATGGCGCCTTCGGATTTCCCCGCGCCGACAAGGGTATGCATCTCGTCGATGAACAGGATGATCTCGCCCGCCGCCGCCTCGATCTCCTTCAGGATGGCCTTCAGCCGCTCCTCGAACTCGCCGCGATACTTGGCCCCCGCGATCAGGGAGCCCATGTCCAGCGCCATCAGCTTCTTGTTGCGCAAGGATTCCGGCACGTCGCCGTTGACGATGCGCAGCGCCAGACCCTCGGCGATGGCGGTCTTGCCGACGCCGGGTTCCCCGATCAGCACCGGGTTGTTCTTCGTGCGGCGCGACAGCACCTGCATCGCGCGGCGGATCTCCTCGTCACGGCCGATGATCGGGTCGATCTTGCCGTCGCGGGCCGCCTCGGTCAGGTCGCGGGCATATTTCTTGAGCGCCTCCATCGTGTCCTCGCTGGAAGCACTGTCCGCCGTCCGCCCCTTGCGGACCTCGTTGATCGCCGTGTTCAGCCCCTGGGCCGTCACCGCCCCCGCCGTCAGCGCGTCCTTCGCGCGGGTGTTCACCAGCGCCAGCGCGGTCAGCAGGCGTTCGACCGGGACAAAGCTGTCGCCCGCCTTCTTCGCCACGCTTTCCGCCTCGTCCAGCACCCGGACCAGCTGCGGGTCGACATAGGTCTGCGCATCGCCGCCGGTGACCTTGGGCAGCTTGGCAAGCGCGGCATTGACCGCGGCATTGACCTGCTCGGGCGCGCCGCCCGCCTTGCGGATCAGGTTCGCGGCCAGACCCTGGTCGTCATCCATCAGTGCCTTCAGCAAATGGTCGGGCAGCACGCGCTGGTGGCTTTCCCGCATCGCAATGGTCTGGGCGGCCTGAAGGAACCCGCGCGACCGCTCCGTGAATTTCTCCAAATTCATCGGCATTCTCCTCTGGTGAAGCGCCCTGCCTGCGGTGCCCGGTCATCCAGCACACCCCGTGAAGGCCTTGCCCTTCATCTGGGCGCGGTCCGAAAACTTTGCAATCCCCGCATGCGCAAAATCCACAGCTCCCGGATTTTGAAGTTTTCGGCCTTTCCTTGCCGATCGACTGTCGCCCGGTCGGCGGGTTCAGGCAGCCGTTCGGCGCCTGGCTCAACGGTGCCTTGCATTGTCGGCCCCCGCACCCATCCTTGGACTTCGACTTTGGAAAGGCCCGTCCCATGAGCGATGCAAAACTCCCCCTGATCCACAAGGCCCCGGTAGAGGACCTGGTGATCCATGTCGCGCGCACCGGCCTGTCCATCGGCGACAGCGCCCGACTGGAGCGGCTCTCGGACGGCCGCATCGGCGTCTTCGCCCGGCTGAAGCGGCCCATCCTCGGCCTGATCCCGCACCACCGCGAGGGGCTGATGGGCTATCTCGGCCCGATGGCCGAAGAGATCGTGGCCCCCTCGCTGGCGCATGGCGACGACCTGCGGGTGCGCATCATCGACCTGACGCCCGAGCATCTGGCGAACGGCTTCCCGCCCGAGGTCTATATCTCGGTCTGGGGCGACCCGCGCCACCTGCAGCCGCTGCTGGCAACGGTGGACCTGCCGCCGCCGGAGCCGAAGCCCAAGGCGCCGAAAGGCCTCAGCGGCCTGCGTCCGGCCTAGGGTTCGTAGCGGACATAGGCGAAGGCGCTGCTGTCGGGTGCCCAGCAGGGCACATTGATCGACCCCTGCCCGCCGATGAACTCGCGCACCCGGCGGCGATTGCCGCCCTCGGGGTCGCACAGGACCAGCGCCACCGACAGATCCGCCGGATGGCCGGTGGTGCCGGGCGGATAGGCCAGATACAGCAGATGCCGCCCGTCGGGTGACGGGTGCGGAAACCAGTTGACAAAGCCATCCTCGAAAAGCTGGCGCTGGTCGGACCCATCCGCCGCCATCACCCAGATCTGCGCCTGTCCGGTCCGGTCGCAGTTATAGTAGATGCGGCTTCCGTCCGGGCTGAAGTCCGGCCCGTCGCAATGGCCCT
>PNNE01000087.1 GCA_013824055.1 Rhodobacter sp.
AAACGGAAGACAGAGAACATGGCACTCAAGTCGTATAAGCCGACGACGCCTGGCCAACGCGGGTTGGTTCTGATCGACCGTTCGGAGCTGTGGAAAGGCCGCCCGGTCAAGCACCTCACCGAGGGTTTGAACCGTACTGGTGGCCGGAACAACACCGGACGAATCACGATGTTTCACCAGGGCGGGGGCGCCAAGCGTCTCTACCGGGTGGTCGATTTCAAGCGTCGCAAGTATGATATCCCGGCGGTCGTCGAGCGGATCGAGTATGACCCGAACCGCACCGCCTTCATCGCGCTGATCAAGTATCAGGACGGTGAACTGGCCTACATCCTGGCGCCGCAGCGCCTGGCCGTGGGCGACAGCGTCATCGCTGGCGCCAAGACCGACGTGAAGCCCGGCAACGCGATGCCGTTCAGCGGCATGCCGATCGGCGCGATCGTCCACAACGTCGAGCTGAAGCCCGGCAAGGGCGGCCAGCTGGCCCGTGCGGCTGGGACCTATGCCCAGTTCGTCGGCCGTGACGGGTCGTACGCGCAGATCCGCCTCGTCGGGCGAGCTGCGGATGGTCCGTCAGGAATGCATGGCCACCATCGGTGCCGTGTCGAACCCGGACAACTCGAACCAGAACTTCGGCAAGGCCGGACGCATGCGCCACAAGGGCATCCGCCCGACGGTCCGCGGCGTCGCGATGAACCCGATCGACCACCCGCACGGCGGCGGCGAAGGCCGTACCTCGGGCGGCCGTCACCCGGTTACCCCCTGGGGCAAAGGCACCAAGGGCAACAAGACGCGCAAGCCGAAGGCTTCTGACAGCCTGATCGTCCGCTCGCGCCACGCCAAGAAGAAAGGGCGTTAATCCATGGCACGTTCCATCTGGAAAGGCCCGTTCGTCGACGGCTACGTCCTGAAGAAGGCCGAGAAGGCCAAGGCCGGTGGCAAGGCGGAGGTGATCAAGATCTGGTCGCGCCGCTCGACCATCCTGCCGCAGTTCGTTGGTCTGACCTTCGGGGTCTACAACGGCAAGAAGCACGTCCCGGTCAACGTGACCGAAGACATGATCGGCCAGAAGTTCGGGGAATATTCGCCGACGCGGACCTATTACGGTCACGCCGCCGACAAGAAAGCGAAGAGGAAATAAGCCATGGGATCGGAAAAGAACCCCCGTCGCGTGGCGGACAACGAAGCGATGGCGGTGCTCCGCATGCTTCGCACCTCGCCGCAGAAACTGAACCTCGTCGCCGGTCTGATCCGGGGCAAGAAGGTGGAAAAGGCCCTGGCCGACCTCACCTTCTCCAAGCGCCGCATCGCGGGTGACGTGAAGAAGTGCCTGCAGTCGGCGATTGCCAACGCCGAGAACAACCACAACCTCGACGTCGACAGCCTTGTCGTGGCCGAGGCCTGGGTCGGCAAGAACCTGGTGATGAAGCGGGGCCGTCCGCGGGCCCGTGGTCGCTTCGGCAAGATCATGAAGCCGTTCTCTGAGATCACCATCAAGGTCCGTCAAACCGGGGAGTCCGCATAATGGGTCAGAAGGTCAATCCGATCGGTATGCGCCTCCAGGTCAACCGCACCTGGGACAGCCGCTGGTTCGCCGAGTCGAAAGACTACGGCAACCTGTTGCTGGAAGACCTCCGCATGCGCGAGTTCATCCACAAGGATCTCAAGCAGGCCGGCATCAGCCGCGTGATCATCGAGCGTCCGCACAAGAAGTGCCGTGTGACCATTCACACCGCGCGTCCGGGCGTCATCATCGGCAAGAAGGGCGCGGACATCGAGACGCTTCGCAAGAAGCTGACCGTGTTCACCAAGTCCGAACTGCACCTCAACATCGTCGAGGTTCGCAAGCCCGAGCTTGACGCCCAGCTGGTGGCCGAGTCGATCGCCCAGCAGATGGAACGCCGCGTCTCCTTCCGTCGCGCGATGAAGCGTGGCGTGCAGAACGCGATGCGGATGGGTGCGCTTGGCATCCGGGTGAACGTCGCCGGCCGTCTTGGCGG
>PNNE01000335.1 GCA_013824055.1 Rhodobacter sp.
GCCGGCGTCTGAGGGAAATCGACCAGATGAACGCTGGAGTCCTCGCCGGGGAACCGCTCCAGCCAGACCTCCTCCATCGTGAAGACCAGGACCGGGGCCAGCCAGGTCGTCAGCCGGTGGAACAGGATGTCCATCACCGTCCGGCAGGCCCGGCGCCGCAGGCTGGTGGCCGGGTCGCAATAAAGCGCGTCCTTGCGGATGTCGAAATAGATCGCCGACAGGTCGGTGGTGCAGAAGGTGAACAGCTTCTGGAACACGCCCTGGAAGTCGTACTTGGCATAGCCTTCGCGCACTTCGCCGTCCAGTTCCGCCAGCCGGTGCAGCACCCAGCGTTCCAGCTCGGGCATCTCGGCAGGCGACACCCGCTCGGCCTCGCTGAACCCGGCCAGGGCGCCCAGCATGTAGCGCATGGTGTTGCGCAGCCGGCGATAGCTGTCGGCGACGCCTTTCAGGATCTCTTTCCCGATCCGCAGGTCCACCGTGTAATCCGACTGCGCCACCCAAAGCCGCAGGATATCCGCGCCGTATTCGTCGATCACCTCTTGTGGTGCTGTGGTGTTGCCCAGCGACTTGGACATCTTCATGCCCTTCTCGTCCAGGGTGAAGCCGTGGGTCAGCACGCCCCGATAGGGCGCGCGGCCCTTGGTGCCGCAAGATTGCAGCATCGAGGAATGGAACCAGCCGCGATGCTGGTCGGTGCCCTCCAGGTACAGGTCCGCAATCCCGTCCGCCGCGCCATCCTCGCGGTCGCGCAGGACGAAGGCATGGGTCGAACCGCTGTCGAACCACACATCCAGCACATCGAAGACCTGTTCATAATCCTGCGCGGGAACGATCCCGTCCAGCACCCGCTCCTTGAATCCTTGCACATACCAGACATCGGCGCCCTCGGCCTCGAACGCCGCCCGGATCCGCGCGTTGACCTGCGGGTTGCGCAAAAGGAAGTCCGCAGCATCCGGCCGCGCGCCCTTCCTGACGAAGGCCGTCAGCGGCACCCCCCAGGCGCGCTGCCGCGACAGCACCCAATCGGGGCGCGCCTCGATCATCGAATGCAGCCGGTTTCGGCCCGTGGCAGGCGTCCACTGCACCAGCTGATTGATCGAATTCAGCGCCCGCTTCCGGATCGTGTCGCCATAGGTCGACATTCCGTCTTCGAGCGACCGGTCGATCGCCACGAACCACTGCGGCGTGTTGCGGTAGATCACCGGCGCCTTCGACCGCCAGCTATGCGGGTAGGAATGCTTCAGCTTGCCCTTGGCAAAGAGCGCGCCGGAATAGGCCAGCTGCTTGATCACCGACACGTTCGCCGGCCCCTCTTTCCCGTCGGGAGTGATGATGTGCTGCCCGCCGAACAGGGGCAGATCGGCGCGATAGGACCCATCCGCCTCGACGTTGTAGGTCATCGGGAGCCCGAACTTCACGCCCAGCTGATAGTCGTCGTCGCCGTGGGAGGGGGCGGTGTGGACGAACCCCGTCCCCGCATCATCAGTAACATGGTCGCCGGGGAGCATGGGAACGTCATAGTCCCACTCGCCATTGCCGTTTTCGATGCCGCGGAAGGGGTGGGCGAGGGTCAGAGCCTTCAGATCAGCCGCCGACACTTCACGCAAGCGGCGATACATGGTCCCATCAAGCTTCGCCGATGCAAAGACCTGCTCGGCAAGCTTGTCGGCCATTACATAGGTGAAGCCGATGGTGGCGTTGCTCTCTTGCGGTCGTGCGATGACTTCGTACAGCCCATAAGAGATAGCCGGATTGAAAGCGACCGCCCGGTTCTGCGGTATGGTCCAAGGCGTCGTTGTCCAGATCAGAACGCGGGCTGCCTTCAGTTGGCCGACTTTCGTCAACGACCCTGATGGTCCCCGCAGGTCCGCTCCATCTCCGACGACACCGGTGGACCGGACATCGCCAACTTTGAACGCCACCCAAACCTGATGGCTCGTATGGTCGTGATACTCCACCTCCGCCTCGGCCAGCGCGGTCTTCTCGACT
>PNNE01000239.1 GCA_013824055.1 Rhodobacter sp.
TGCGCGGCGCACATCGCCTCGACCCCAAGGATCACGTTCAGGTTCTGCACCATCCGGCGCAGCCGGCGGGCGCCGTGCGCGGCCATGCTGACATGATCCTCCTGGTTCGCGCTGGTTGGCGTGCTGTCGATCACCGTGGGATGCGCCAGATGCTTGTTCTCGCTCATCAGGGCGGCGGTCGTGACCTCGGCGATCATCAGGCCGGAGTTGAGACCGGGCTTCGGCGTCAGGAAGGCCGGAAGGTCGAAACTCAACGTCGGGTCGACCATCAGCGCCACCCGGCGCTGCGCGATCGCGCCGATCTCGGCCAGGGCCATCGCGATCATGTCGGCGGCAAACCCGACGGGTTCGGCATGGAAGTTGCCCCCGCTGACGATCTGGCCGTCCGACAGCACCAGCGGATTGTCGGTGGCGGCATTGGCCTCGATTTCCAGGGTGCGCGCGGCCATCCGCAGCACATCCATCGCGGCGCCCAGTGACCTGGGGCTGGCACCGGATGCAGTAGGGGTCCTGGACCCGGCTGTCGCCGGTCCGGTGGCTGTCGCGGATTTCGCTGCCCGCCAGCAGGGCGCGCATCGCGGCGGCGGCGGCGATCTGGCCGGGCTGTCCGCGCAGCGCGTGGATTTCCGGCTCCAGCGGCGCGGTCGACCCCATGATGGCGTCGGTGGAGAGGGCGGAAATCACCAGCGCCTCTTGCGCGGCCTGCCAGCCCTGGAACAGGCCCGCCAGCGCATAGGCGGTCGAGAACTGGGTGCCGTTGATCAGCGCCAGACCCTCTTTCGCGCCCAGGGTGATCGGCGAAAGTCCTTTCACGGCAAGCGCTTGCGCGCCGGGCATCACCTGGCCATCCACCCTGGCCTCGCCGTGGCCGATCATGACGGCGGTCATGTGCGCCAGGGGTGCCAGGTCGCCCGAGGCGCCGACCGAACCCTGGTCGGGAATGACCGGCGTGACCTGCTGCGCCAGCATCGCCTCGATCAGATCGACGACGCCTTGCCGGACGCCCGAGGCGCCACGACCCAGCGACAGAAGTTTCAGCACCATCATCAGCCGGGCCACGTCTTCGGGCATCGGCGCGCCCACGCCGCAGCAGTGGCTGAGGATCAGGTTTTTCTGCAAGGTTTCCGTATCTTCCGGGGCGATCTTGACGCTGGCGAGCTTGCCAAAACCGGTGTTCACGCCGTAGACCGCCGCGGTCCCCCGCGCGGCTGCGGCGATGTGGCTGGCGGCACGGTCGATGCCGGGCCGGGCGCTGTCGTGCAGCCTTGCGGCACGCTGCTGGCGGAAGATCCGCTCCAGTTGGGCCAGCGAGACCTGGCCGGGGATCAGGGTTTCAGGCAAGGTTTCAGGCAAGATTTCAGGCAAGGCGGCCTCCGAAGATGCGGGCATGAAGCGGGGTGGCCCCGATGCGGTAGGCCAGTTCCGCCGGGTGGTCGGCGTCCCAGATGCAAAGGTCGGCGCGCAGACCCGGCGCGATGCGGCCGCGGTCGGTCAGTCCAAGCGCCCGGGCGGCATGGGCGGTGGTGCCCAGCAGCGCCTCCTCCGGTGTCAGGCGAAAGAGGGTGCAGGCCATGTTCATCGCCAGCGTCAGCGAGGCCAGCGGCGACGATCCGGGGTTGAGGTCGGTGGCTACGGCCATCGGCACTCGGGCGTCGCGCAGCGCCGCGATGGGCGGCACCCGGGTCTCGCGCAGGGTGTAGAAGGCGCCGGGCAGGATCACCGCCACGGTTCCGGCCCGGGCCAGCGCGGCGATGCCCTCGGGCGAGAGATACTCCAGATGGTCCGCCGACAGCGCCCCGTGCCGGGCCGCAAAGGCCGCGCCGCCCTGGTCGGACAGCTGCTCTGCGTGCAGTTTCACCGGCAGGCCAAGCGCGCGGGCCTCGGCAAACAGGGGTGCCAGGTCGTCGACCGAAAAGGCGATGGTTTCGCAGAAGGCGTCCACGGCATCAACCAGCCCCTCGGCATGGGCGGCGCGCAGCGAGGGCAGGGC
>PNNE01000440.1 GCA_013824055.1 Rhodobacter sp.
ACGCTCTCTGCGTTTTCCGCCAGAGCACGGATCACATCTTCGGTCTCGGAATACATGGCTCAACACCCTCCCCGCGCATGTAGCCCTGTGACAGCGCAACGCGCGATCAGACGCTCCAGCACGGCAATGCCGGCAGGATCGGTCGGGCAGAACAGTCGCAGCTTCCAGCTGATGATCTCCGAGAAGAAGCCATCCGCCTTAAGCCGGTCCTTCGCCGCTTCCGTGAAACCGGAGAGCTCGATCCGATTCACGCCCATGACGCGCGACCGGTACAACTCCATTCCCTCCGACAGCCGGGCGACCGTTTTGCCCTCCAGAACGAGGGCATGGACCTGCGCTGCCGAGAGCTTCGGCGCGTCATCTGCCAGCGTGGTCGCGACCCAGGCGGGCGAGACCCGGCGACCGATGATGCGCTGACCGTCATCGGTCTGCAGCCGATAGACGCGGGTTTCGTCCTGCGGGAGTTGCTTCCAGATCGGCAGCAGGAGACCCGCCACGATGTGGAGCGTGGCTTCCGAAAACTCGGGCACCTCAGCCAGTTCCGCGGTCCAGGCGACGGCGAAGGCTGCACGGTCGGCCTCGAGCCAATGGGTGTCCTCCATGATCTTCGCCGGGACCGTACTGGCTTCCGTCGGACGGATCAGCCGCAAGCGGGGCTCGATGGTGCCATCGTCCAACATCAGGCTGGTGGCGGGCACCTGCACGGCAGCCCGACCCGAGCGGCTGTTGACCAGAAGGCGTGCTTTTGGATCGTCAAGCCAGTCGAGCGCATCCGCAAGCGAAGTCGGCGTGTTGCGCCGCTTCTCCGCGATGGTCAGGAGCTGGGTTTCTGCACCGGAACCGGGATGGGTGTAGATGACGCGCGCATCCGTGACACGGAAGCTTTCGGCGCGCAGCGTCTCGAGCCCGAGATCATAGACTCCGGCGGCGATGGCCCCCTCGACGCGCTGGTCGAGCAATTCCTCGAAGGCCGAGAACAGCACGGCCTGCATGTCGATCGTCAGGGCCAATAGGCGATTGAGGAAGGTGGTGATCGGGGGCAGCTCATCCTTGAGCCCATTGTCATCGGTCAGGCTGAGACCTGTCACTTCCTCGAAGGCCTCGAGCGAACAGCCCACCACATCGCCGCGATAGATGCGGCGGTAGAGCTGGCGCAGCGCGTCGCGGGCATAGGAGGACTCGAGGTTATCCTCTGGCCGGAATAACCCCTGCCCCCCGGTCTGGCGCTGACCCCGCGTGATCGCCCCGAGCGTGTCGAGACGGCGCGCGATGGTGCTGAGGAACCGCTTTTCTGCTTTCACATCGGTGGCCACCGGCCGGAAGAGCGGCGGCTGCGCCTGATTGGTGCGGTTTGTGCGGCCCAGGCCCTGGATGGCAGCGTCCGCTTTCCAGCCGGGTTCCAGCAGGTAGTGGACCCGCAGGCGCTGGTTCTTCGCCCCGAGATCAGCGTGATAGCTCCGCCCCGTGCCGCCGGCATCCGAGAAGATTAGGATGCGCTTCTGATCGTCCATGAAGGCGGCGGTTTCCGCGAGGTTGGCGGAGCCGGCCCGGCTTTCTACGACAAGGCGCGCTGCAGGACCCTCGCCTTTGCTCACGATGCGGCGCGAGCGGCCCGTGACCTCGGCCACGAGATCGGTGCCGAAGCGCTGGACGATCTGGTCGAGCGCGCCCGGCACGGGCGGCAATGACGCAAGCCTTTCGATCAGCGCATCGCGCCGGCGGGCGGCCTCGCGGCAATCGACCGGCTGGCCATCGCGCATGACGGGGCGCGAGGACAGATTGCCCTCGCTGTCAGTGAAGGGCTCGTAGAGCTGAACCGGGAAGGAATGGGCGAGGTAGTCCAGGACATATTCCCGGGGAGTGATGTCACAGCGGATGTCGTTCCACTCCTCGGTCGGGATCTCTGACAGGCGACGTTCCATCAGCGCCTCGCCGGTCGAGACGATCTGGATGACGGCCGCATGGCCTGCGGCCAGATCGGCATCGAT
>PNNE01000381.1 GCA_013824055.1 Rhodobacter sp.
ACGCTCGATTCAGAACCCGCCCGTCAGACCCCGCCCGTCAGACCCCGCCCGACCCCGCGCGTCACGGCCCGTAGACCGTCACCTGCGGCAGCTCGGTCAGCGACAACCCCAGCGCCTGGAACGCCGCCAGCGACAAGAGCGCCCCGCCGGTCCCCGGGCGCAGTTCGACGGCCAGCGACTTGCCCGCTGCCGTCACGATCCGCCCCTGCGCCTTGGCCTTGACCAAGGGCGCGGACAGCCAGAACCCCTGCTCTGCCGGCGAACCCAGGGCCACGACGACGCGGCCCAGGTCCCGCTCGCCACCCGTGGCGGGGGCTGACAGCGCCGCCGCCTTCTGCTCGGCGGTGGTCTTGTCCAGCGCTTCCGGGCTTGCTGCCCGCGTCGTGCCCAGCACCGTGCTCGCCACTACAGGTACAGCTTCGGGCGCGGCTTCGGTCTCGGCAGGTCCCGTCACCCCGGACCGCGGCCCCTCGGCCTGGAACAGGGCACAGCCCGCCAGGGTCAGGGAACAGGCGAAGATCATGGCAAGCTGACGCATGGTCGCAGCCTAACCTGCCGCTTCCCACCCCGCAATTGCCGCTCTCGCTCTTGTGCGCCCCCCCGCGCAGGCCTACCCTTCCCCCATGACGCCCCTCATCGATCCCTTCGCCCGCGCGATCAGCTACCTGCGTGTCTCGGTCACCGACCGCTGCGACTTCCGCTGCACCTACTGCATGTCGGAACACATGACCTTCCTGCCCAAGGCCGACCTGCTCAGCCTGGAAGAACTTGACCGCCTCTGCTCCACCTTCGTGCGCATGGGCGTCCAGAAGCTGCGGATCACCGGGGGCGAGCCCCTTGTCCGAAAGGGCATCCTCACGTTCTTCGAAGCGATGTCGCGCCACCTGCAGACCGGCGCGCTGAAGGAACTGACGCTGACCACCAACGGCAGCCAGCTGGCAAGATTCGCCCAGCCCCTTGCCGATCTTGGCGTCCGCCGCGTCAACGTCTCGCTCGACACACTGGACCCGGCCAAATTCGCCGAGATCACCCGCTGGGGCCGCCTGCCTCAGGTCCAGGCCGGGATCGAGGCCGCCAGGGCCGCCGGCCTGAAGGTCAAGATCAACGCCGTGGCCCTGAAAGGCGTCAATGAGGACGAGCTTTTCCCCCTCCTCGACTGGTGCGCCCGCGAAGACCACGACCTGACCTTCATCGAGGTCATGCCGATGGGCGAGGACATGTCGCCCCTCCGCCTCGACCAGTACTGGCCGCTGAAGGACCTGCGGGCCCGTCTTGCCGACCGCTTCACCCTCACCGACCTGGCCGAGCGCACCGGCGGCCCGGCCCGCTATGTCCGGGTCGAGGAGACCGGCCAGAAGGTCGGCTTCATCACGCCCTTGACCCACAATTTCTGCGAAAGCTGCAACCGGGTGCGGCTGACCTGCACCGGCGAGCTTTACATGTGCCTCGGCCAGGAAGACATGGCCGACCTGCGCGCGCCGCTGCGCGCCAGCCCCGACGACGCGCCCCTTGAACAGGCGATCCGTGCCGCCATCGCCCGAAAGCCCAAGGGCCACGACTTCGACTACAGCCGCCAAAGGGTCGCGGGCCAGATCACCCGCCACATGAGCCACACCGGCGGCTGATCCGGGTGTCAGTCGGGCGCCATCCGGGCGCCATGCGGGCGCCATCCGGGCGCCATCCGGGCGGCTGATCCTCCTCGTTCGACGTCGTCGTCTCGTCGGTGCCCAGCGAGGAGTGACGCAGTCATCGACGAGCGTGTCAGACGACCGCCTTCTGCTCGGCCACGTGCAACAGCGCCTCCAGCAGCGCAACCTCGACCACGCGCCCGGTCCCAAGTCCGATGATCTCCACTTCGTCACTGCCCCGCGTTTCGCGCAAGGAGCAGCGCCAGTGTCCATCCGGTTCCTGCGCCTTGCCGGTCAGCTGGATCGTCCAGCCCCAGGACGCCGGGACGGCGCATCCTGCCGGTCGAAACAC
>PNNE01000364.1 GCA_013824055.1 Rhodobacter sp.
GCACCGCGACCGGGTGGCCTTTGTGCGCCTGGCCTCCGGCCATTTCGAACGCGGCATGAAGCTGCACCATGTGCGCACGAAAAAGCCGATGTCGATCACCAACCCGGTCCTCTTTCTGGCCGCCGACCGCGAGCTGGCCGAGGAAGCCTGGGCCGGCGACATCATCGGCATCCCGAACCACGGGCAGTTGCGCATCGGCGACGCGCTGACCGAAGGCGAGACGCTGCGCTTCACCGGCATCCCCAGTTTCGCGCCAGAGCTGCTGCAGACCATCCGCGCAATGGACCCGATGAAGGCCAAGCACCTGGAAAAGGCCCTGACCCAGTTCGCCGAGGAAGGTGCGGCCAAGGTCTTCAAGCCGATGATCGGGTCGGGCTACATCGTGGGCGTCGTGGGCGCGCTGCAATTCGACGTGCTGGCCAGCCGGATCGAGCAGGAATACAGCCTGCCCGTCCGGTTCGAGCCGTCGAACTTCACCTCTGCGCGCTGGATTTCCGGCGACAAGGCCGAGATGGAAAAGCTTGCGTCGGTCAACAAGGGCCATATCGCGCAGGACAGCGACGGGGACCTTGTGTTCCTGACCCGCCTGCAATGGGACATCGACCGGGTGGTCCGCGACTATCCGGGCGTCAAGCTGACCGCCACCAAGGAAATGATGGTCTGAGGTCCGCTTGACCCCCCGCAGGCCCCGCCCTAGCCTGCAGCGGACCAAGGGGCGGAGGCTGCCAGCACGATGACGACGCCCGAGCAAGCCAGCGACACGGAAAGCGACACGGACAGCGACACCGAAGGACCGATCGAGACCTATCCCGGCGCGCCCGACAGTCTGGTCGCGATCTGGAGGCAGCGCAGGCGGCAGTTGAAGCTTGCACCGCGCGACTGGTTCCCCCCGGCCGACCTTGACCTGGCCCCGCTGCTTGCCGCCCGCATCCCCGCGACGATCCCTCCGCTTGAGGGGCGGCAGTCGCTGCACGCCAAGAAGCTGCATCTCATGCGGACCGAACTGGCCGGAAAACCCGAGCTTGCCGCGCTGAACGCCATCCTGATCGCACATCTTCGCAAGCGCCGCTTCCTGCCCCATACCCCCGCCCTCTTTCGCCGCATCTGGACCGAAGCTGGCACGGCGCTGCTGCCGGAACTGCCGGGGCGCTGGCTGATCTCCTCGGCGATCACCTTCGGCGACCACGGCGAGACGGAAGCGCAGCGCCGGATCGGCCTGTCGATCAACATCCTGTTTTCGCTGATGAAGCTTTACGAGTTCGAGCGTTTCCATTCCGGCCATGCCGCCGAGACCCCGTTTCCGACCCGCCGGGTCCGCCGCCGACGGCTGCCGCTGGGCATGCCGCATTTCAACCTCGAGGCCGGCGGGCTGGACATCAACCTTCTGGCCCAGATCTGGAACGAGGCGCGGCAAGAGCCGGTGGTGGGGCCGCTGGCCTGTCATCTGCTGCAACGCCTGAACGAGGACCCCGGCACCCTGTTTCGCCGGATCGGAATGATGCGGGCCGACAAGCACCTGGCGCGCCTGGACCGGGCGATCCCGCCGGCCCAGGCCTCCGACACGGACGGCAGCGATGACGCCGAGGGCGCGGCGGAAAGCGGCTGATTCCGGCGCTGCCAGAGCGATCCGGCACCCGACTTGACCCGAGGCAGGATTTCCTTTATGCGCGGATCACGCGGCCAATCGGGCCGAGACGCCGGGGCGCCCGGAAACTAGCGTCCCATCATTCATGCGGTCCGATACCGCATCCATAGGACGCTAATGACCAGATTTTCCGACCTCGCGCTGGACCCGCGCGTGCTGCAGGCCGTCACTGAAGCCGGCTATGAGACTCCCACTCCGATCCAGGCCCAGGCCATCCCGGAAGCGCTGAAAGGCCGCGACGTGCTGGGCATTGCCCAGACCGGCACCGGCAAGACGGCCAGCTTCACGCTGCCGATGATCACGCTTCTGGGCCAGGGCCGCGCGCG
>PNNE01000227.1 GCA_013824055.1 Rhodobacter sp.
ATGACCCGCACCGGCTCACGCACTGCCGGGACGGACGGGGCCGTCGCCACGCAGGCCGTTTGGGCCAGGGTCACCGAAAGGGCCAGCGCCATCCGCATCACTCTGCCGCGACTGCCGAAACACGACCGCTGCGCTTGGCCTTGATCCGGTCCTCGATCTCGTCGCGGAACGCGCGGATCAGGCCCTGGATCGGCCAGGCGGCCGCGTCGCCCAGGGCGCAGATCGTGTGGCCCTCGACCTGCTTGGTCACGCAGAAGCATGTCGATTTCTTCGACCTCGGCCTCGCCGCGGACCAGGCGGTCCATCACGCGCATCATCCAGCCCGTGCCCTCGCGGCAGGGGGTGCACTGGCCGCAGCTTTCGTGCTTGTAGAACTTGGACAGCCGCCAGATCGCCTTGATGACGTCGGTGGACTTGTCCATCACGATCACCGCCGCCGTCCCCAGACCCGAGCGCTGCTCGCGCAGCCAGTCGAAGTCCATGATCGCGTCGTCACACTGTTCCTTGGTCAGCAAAGGCACCGACGACCCGCCGGGGATCACCGCCTTGATGTTGTCCCAGCCGCCCCGCACGCCGCCGCAGTGCCGCTCCAGCAGTTCCCGCAGCGGGATCGACATCGCCTCTTCCACGACGCAGGGCTGCATCACATGGCCCGAGATGCCGAAAAGCTTGGTCCCGGTGTTGTTCGGCCGGCCAAAGCTGGCGAACCAGTCCGCCCCCCGGCGCAGGATCGTCGGCACCACGGCGATGGATTCGACATTGTTCACCGTGGTCGGGCAGCCGTAAAGCCCGGACCCCGCCGGGAAGGGCGGCTTCATCCGGGGCATGCCCTTCTTGCCTTCCAGGCTTTCCAGCAGCGCCGTCTCTTCGCCGCAGATATAGGCCCCTGCCCCGTGGTGAAGATACAGGTCGAAGTCCCAGCCGGACTTGGCCGCATTCTTGCCCAGCATCCCGGCGTCATAACATTCGTCGATGGCGGCCTGCAGCGCCTCGCGCTCACGGATATACTCGCCGCGGATGTAGATGTAGCAGGCGTTGGCGTTCATCGCGAAGGCGGCGATCAGCGCGCCTTCGATCAGCGTGTGCGGATCGTGCCGCATGATCTCGCGGTCCTTGCAGGTGCCGGGCTCCGACTCGTCGGCGTTGATCACCAGGTAGCTGGGCCGCCCGTCCGATGCTTTCGGCATGAACGACCACTTCAGACCCGTGGGGAAGCCCGCCCCACCCCGACCGCGCAAGCCCGAGGCCTTGACCTGCTCGATGATCGTGTCGCGCCCGCGCTTGATGATGTCTGCCGTGCCGTTCCAATGCCCGCGCTTCATGGCACCCTTCAGGCTGCGGTCATGCATCCCGTAGAGGTTGGTGAAAATGCGGTCCTGATCCTTGAGCATCCCAAGCCTTCCTAACCCTGGCGTTTCCGCCAGCTTCCTAACCCCGGCGTCCGCGCCAGATCTGATACGTCACCACCAGGGCCCACGAAGGCCGCGATCGCGAGAAGGTCGAAGAGGAACACATAGCGCACCTCCAACCCGAGTTCTCCGCCCAGCCACTGGGCGCCCATCCACAGAACGATCGTCACCGCCAGCACGATGCCCACCAGCCGCGCCTGGCGGGCGCGCCGAAGGTCAGCCGGATCGGGACGGGTCTGCACCATGATTCAGTAGCTGTTGGTCTTGGCGCGTTCCCGGAACGCCGCAAGCCCTTCGTTGACGATGATCCTGGCCTGCGCCACCCAGCGGTCGCGGGTCACACGGCCCTTGAAGCCCTTGAGATTGGCGTCGACCCAGGCAACGTCGGCCTCGGACCAGCCGGCGATCTGGTCGAAATGGAAGAACCCCATCTCGTTGACCAGCTTCTCCATCGCCGGGCCGACGCCCTCGATTTCCTTCAGGTTGTCCGCCTTGCCCCCGCGCGGCGCTGCCAGGCGTGCCGGTCCTGCGTTGGCCGATCCTGCGGTGGCC
>PNNE01000433.1 GCA_013824055.1 Rhodobacter sp.
CGTAAAGCAGGCCGGTGCCGACCTTGTAGGGCATCGAGACGCCGGGATCGACTCGGGTGCCTTGCGGGTAGATGATCAGCTGGCCGGGCTCGGCGGCCCCGGCGGCGACATCGGCCTTCATCCTGATGATGGCGGCGCCGCGCTTGCCCCGGTTGACCGGGACGCAGCCGATCTTCAGCGCGTACTGGCCAAGGAAGGGGGCGTAGATCAGCTCGCGCTTCATGATGAACTTGCCCGCCGGGACGGCGTGGAAGATCAGGATGATGTCGAGAAAGCTCTGGTGCTTGGCGGCGACGATTGCCTCGCCAGTGGGCGGGGTGCCGCGAACCTCGCAGCGCAGCCCGCACAGAAGGCGGGCCGTGAAGATCACCCAGGCGCAGTAGCTGTGCATCGCCGTGTAGGCCCCGCGCCGCGAGACCAGCGCCCAGGGGGCGAAGACCACCGCCAGACCGCCATCGCCAGATACATCTGGATGATGAACAGCAGCGAGAGCAGCCAGCGGATCGGGGTCATGTCAGCTCTCTCAATTTCTGGAAGGCGGCGCGGCGGGTGGCGAGGAAGGCCACGATAGCGGCCAGCGGCGGCAGCGCCAAGGGCCAAAGCCAGCCGGTGCCGGTGAAGCCAAGGCCGGTCAGAAAGCCGCCCGCGGCATCGGCGGCCGGCAGCACGGCGACGCCCGCAAGGCCTGCCGCCGCCCCGATGGCGGCCCCGCCCAGAGTGCGCAGGGTGAAGCGGCGGACAAAGGCGCGGGCGATGTAGCTGTCCCGGGCGCCGATCAGGCGCAGGACGCGGATCTCTTGCGCGTTGGTCGCAAGGGCGGCGCGGGCCGCAAGCGTGATCATGGCCGCCATCGTCGCCCCGATCAGCGCGATGGAGAGGACGCCAAGCAGGCGGATCCGGCTTGCGGCCTCGGCCAGGGGGCGGCGCCAGCGGGTGTGGTCGTCCAGGATCGCGCCGGGCGCCTCGGCGGCCAGGCGCTGTTTGAGACCTTCGGAATCATAGGGCGGGTCGGCCTCCACGACTTCGATCAGGCGCGGGATCGGCAGCGCCTCGATCGGCAGGCCGGGGCCGAACCAGGGTTCCAGCAGGCCGCGCGTCTCGTCGTCGCCGATCAGGCGGTAGCTGGCGATGCCGGGGGTGGTGGCCAGGGTGGCCATGATCGCGTCGGTCTGGATCTGGACCTGCTCGGCCGGGGCCGAGAGGCGGATGGTGGCGGTCTTTGCAAGCGCCTCGGACCAGCGGGTCGCCAGGCGGTCGGAGGCGAGCGAGAGCGCAAGCGCGAAGACGCAGAGGAAGGTCATCGCACCCGCCGTGAAGGTCGTGAGCCAGGCAGTCGGGCCAGACGGGGGCACGACCTCAAGCGCGCGGGTGGCGGGGGAGGCGGGCTTGGGCTTGGGGAACTTCACAGGTCGGCCCCCGCAAGCTGGACCCGGTGCCGGGCGATGCGCAGCACGCGGGCCGGGATCTGGGCCTTGGCCTGCCGGATCAGGTTCAGGTCGTGGGTGGCGACAAGGATGGTCTTGCCCATCTTGTTCAGTTCCACCAGCAGGGTCAGGATGCGCAAGGACATGTCCCAGTCGACGTTGCCGGTCGGCTCGTCCGCCAGGATCACGTCGGGGTCGACGATGACGGCGCGGGCCAGGGCGGCGCGCTGGCGTTCGCCGCCGGAAAGCTGCGGCGGCAGCGCGTCGGCCAGGTGCTTCAGCCCGACCCAGGACAACAGGTCATCCAGGTCCTGCGGGTCGCTTTCGCGGTCCGAGACGGTGAACGGAAGCGCCATGTTGGCGGCCAGGGTCATGTGGTCAAGAAACTTGCAGTCCTGGTGCACGATGCCGATGCGGCGTCGGGTGCGGGCGATGTCGTCGCGCGAAAGCCGGGTCACGTCGTTGTCGAACAGGGTGACGCGGCCCGAGGTGGGCTTCAGCTCGGCATAGGCGAGTTTCAGGAAGGTGGATTT
>PNNE01000220.1 GCA_013824055.1 Rhodobacter sp.
TTTCAGCCAAAGTCCGGACCCATGACCCAGGAAATCACCCTAAAGTCCCTGTGGGACGATGCTTACGCCGCCAGTTTGGACGCGCCGGGAAGCTGCTATACCGGTCGAACCTGCTGGGATCGGACCTGAGAATCACCAACTTCGGCGGCGGGAACACCAGCGCGAAGATCTCGCACCAGGACCCGCTGACGGGGGAGGACGTGCAGGTGCTGTGGGTCAAGGGCTCGGGCGGGGACATCGGGTCGATGAAGCTGGACGGGTTCGCGACGCTCTACATGACCAAGCTGATGCAGCTGCGGGCGCAGTATCGCGGGCTTGACCAGGAAGACGCGATGGTCGAGGCGCTGGGGCACACGATCTTCAACCTGAACCCGCGCGCGCCGTCGATCGATACCTGGCTGCATGGGTTCGTGCCGTCCGCGCACGTCGACCACGTCCATTCCGACGCGGTGATCGCGATTGCGGCAAGCGCGGATCAGGTGCGGCTGACGCAGGAGGTCTTTGGCGGCGAACTGGGCTATCTGCCCTGGCAACGACCGGGGATCGACCTGGGGATCAAGCTGGGCCGGATGGCCGAGGAAAACCCTGGGCTGAAGGGCGTGGTGCTGGGCCAGCACGGGCTGTTCACCTGGGCCGACACGGCGAAGGACTGCTACCTGCGGACGCTGGAGATGATCAACAAGGCCGCCGTCTGGTTGGACGCCAACGTGAAGCGCCCGGCGTTCGGGGGCGAGAAGGTGGCCGCCTTGGCAGCAGAGGACCGCAAGGCAACCGCACGGCGGCTGATGCCCTTGATCCGGGGCCGTATCTCCGGCGGGGCGCATATGGTGGGGCATTTCACCGACGCGCCAGAGGTGCTGGAGTTTGTGAACTCCCGTTCACTTGACCAGTTGGCGCCGATGGGGACCTCTTGCCCGGACCACTTCCTGCGGACGAAGATCAAGCCCCTGGTGGTGCCCGCCGATGCGGATGCAAGCGCGCTGGACGGGTTGATTGCCGGGTATCGCGCGGACTATGCGGCCTACTATGACCGCTGCAAGCGGCCCAATTCGCCCGCGATGCGCGACCCCAACGCGGTGATCTATCTGGTCCCCGGCGTCGGCATGCTGTCCTTCGCCAGGGACAAGGCGACGGCCCGCGTCTCCGCCGAGTTCTACGTCAACGCGATCAACGTGATGCGGGGGGCCTCGGGCGTCTCGCAGTATCAGGGCCTGCCAGAGCAGGAGGCGTTCGACATCGAATACTGGCTGCTGGAAGAGGCCAAGCTGCAACGGATGCCGAAGCCGAAGCCGATGCAGGGCCGGGTTGCTTTCATCACCGGGGGAGCTGGCGGGATTGGCTCGGCCTCCGCCGAGCGCCTGCTGCGCGAAGGTTGCAACGTGGTGCTGGCCGACATCGACCAGACCGCGCTGGATGAGGTCGTGGCGGGTTTCGCCAGGCGGTTCGGCCGCGACATGGTGCGGGGCGTGCTGATGGACGTGACCAGTGAAGCGGCGGTCATCGCGGCGGTGGACCACACGGTTGGCGAATATGGCGGGTTGGATGTGCTGGTGAACAACGCCGGGATCACCAGCGCGGCGGCGGTCGAGGATACGACGCTGGCAATGTGGAACAGGACGATGGACATCCTGTCCACCGGCTACTTCCTGGTGGGGCGCGAGGGGTATCGGGTCCTGAAGGCGCAAGGCATCGGCGGGTCGATGGTGTTCATCTCGTCGAAGAATGGCGTGGCGGCCTCGCCCGGCGCGGCAGCCTATTGCACGGCCAAGGCAGCCGAGATTCACCTGGCGCGCTGCATGGCGCTGGAGGGCGCGCCGATGGGCATCCGCGTGAACGTGGTGAACCCGGACGCGGTGCTGCGGGGATCGAAGATCTGGCAGGGCGAGTGGTCGCAGCAGCGCGCCGCGTCGAACAAGATCGCCGTTTCGGACCTGGAGGAGCACTACCGCAAGCG
>PNNE01000090.1 GCA_013824055.1 Rhodobacter sp.
AGACCAAGGCCGGCAAGGCCGTGCTGACGGTCCGCGACGGGGTGAAGACGGCGGTCTGTGTCGCCGTGGCGGGGGACACGATCGCCGTGGTCGGCGACAACCGCAAGATGCTGGTCTTCCCGCTGTCCGAGCTGCCGGAAATGGCCAAGGGCAAGGGCGTCAGGTTGCAGAAGTACAAGGACGGCGGCCTTTCGGACGCGATCACCTTCAGCAGGGCCGATGGGCTTTCGTGGAAGGACCCGGCTGGCCGCACCCGCACGGAAACCGACCTCATCGAATGGACCGGCGCCCGCGCGTCGGCCGGAAAGATGGCCCCGCGCGGCTTCCCGCGGGACAACAGGTTCACCTGAGCCGCTCGTCGATGACTTCGTCACTCCTCGCTGGGGGCACCCCGACGAGAAGCCGAAGGCGCACGAGGAGGCTCAGCTGCGCTCCACCTTCAGCCAGACCCCGCCCTGGGGCCGCAGCGTCAGGATCATGACCGGCTTCGGCTCTTTGCCGGGGATCGGCGTAAACCGGAATCGCGCCAGCAGGGTTGCCAGCACGATCACCGCCTCTTGCAGCGCAAACGATGCGCCGATGCAGATGCGGGGGCCGTCGCCGAAGGGGAGGTACTGAAAGCGCGGCACCGCCTTCGGATCGGCGAAGCGGTCGGGGCGAAAGGCGTCGGGGTCCTCCCACAACAGCCGGTGCCGGTGCAGCGCATAGATCGGCAGGATAACCGTGTCGCCGGGGCGGACTTCGCGACCGCAGAGCGTGTCCTCGGCCATCGCCGTTCGCGACAGGAATGCCGCCGGGGGATACAGCCGCAGCGCCTCGTCGACGATCCGGCGCACCAGCGGCAGGTGCGCGACGTCCGCCACCGTGGCTGCGCGGTCATCCAGCACCGCCTGTGCTTCGTGCCGCGCGGCAGCCTGCACCGCAGGGTCATGGGCGCAGAGATACAGCGCCCAGCTGAGGGTCAGCGCAGTGGTTTCATGCCCCGCGACGATGAAGGTCAGCAGGTTGTCCCTGAGCTCGGCCGTGGTCATCTGCCGCCCGCTTTCGGGGTCGGACCCGGCCATCAAGAGGTCCAGGAGGTCCGGCGGCGCCTTTGCGCCCTCGGCTTTCCGCGCCTCGATGGCCTTGTCCGCCAGCCGCTTTGTCTGTCGCATCGCGCTGCCGGTGAACAGGCGGTTGGGCCGCGGCACCCAGGGCGGCGCGCCCAGCACGTCCAGAAGCGAGACCTTCGCCGTGGCCCCGATATACTGCTCGATCGCCTCATGCACCGCCGCGCGGTCGAAGCCCGATCCGTCCGAGAAGGTGACGTCGGCGATCACCTCGAAAGTCGCGGTCACCATCTCGTCAAACAGGTCCGCCCCACGCCCCACCGCCCGGTCGAGCCTTGCCACGGACCGTTCGGCCGCTGCCGTCATCACCGGACCCAGCGCAGTGACGTTGCGGTGCGAGAACACCGGCGCTGCCGTCCGCCGCTGCCACATCCACTGCGCGCCCTCGGCCACGAACAGGCTGTCGCCGATGGCGGGTTCCAGGATCAGCTTCGTCACCACCGACTTCGGATAGTCCTCGACCCGGTCGCGCAGGACCCGCTTCAGGCCTTCGGGGTCCATCAGCATGTGCCAGCGCTTGCCGGTCCGCCCCGACAGGATCGGCACCCGCGTCGCGATTTCGGGGATCAGCTCCAGCACGTTGCGTTGGGCCGCGCGGAAGCTGGCCCAGACCCCCATCGGTTCGGTGTGCAAGGCGACGCGGGCGGGGAGGGGCAAGGTGGTGTCCGGCATGATCCTTGCAACATAGGGCGCCCGTGCCCGGCGGCAAAGCGGGCGCCCAGACTGGCGGCCGATCAGGCTTGAATTTCCCGCCCCGCCAAGCTAAGTCGCCGCCCGTGTAATCTCGGGCCCTGCTTCGGCCCGATCAGGACAAGGGCGGAATTCGC
>PNNE01000050.1 GCA_013824055.1 Rhodobacter sp.
CGTCATCACATGCGCGCCAAGCACCTGCCACAAGCGCCGGTGCGTGCCCTCGCCCAGCAGATACTCGTCCATCTCGCCCAGAACCGGGCCAAAGCGATAGGGATCTTCGAATTCCCATGTCGCACCAAAGCCTTGCGCGCGAAAGCTGTAGTGGGCCTTCCGCGCCATCTGATGCGTGAAGACACCCGGCACGCCGGGATAGGGCACCGCCTCCGCTTCGGTCTTGCCGGTCAGCACCCACAGCCGCTCGGCCCCCGGCACGAAGGCGGTGATCTCCCAGCCCCTGGCCCGCTTGTGCGCCCCAAGGACCGAGAACGGATCACCATGCCAGCCCCCGGCAACCGCCTCGGCCGCGCCCCTGTCGAGTGTCGTCTCAGCCATGCTTCCCCTCCCGAAAGCGCGTCAGAGTGCGCCCGTCACAGCGCAGATGTCGCTTGCCAGATCTCTTCCATGTAGCTGCGGATGGTCCGGTCGGACGAGAAATACCCGCTCCGCGCCGTGTTCAACACCGCCATGCGCCACCAGCGGTCCCGGTCCTGATAGGCCGCGTCGACCGCACCCTGTGCCGCGTGGTAGGCGGCGAAGTCGGCGGCCACCAGGAAGTAGTCATGATGCCAGACCCGGTGCACCAACCCGTGATACCTGTCCGGCTCGTCGGGCGAAAAGTGCCCCTCGGCGATCATCTGCAGCACATCCATCAACGGCTGGCTCGCCTCGATGGCCTTCTTGGAGTGGTCCGGGTCCTGCCGGCGCGCCGCCACGTCTTCCGCCGTCAGGCCGAAGAGGAAGAAGTTCTCGGCCCCCACTTCCCGCAGGATTTCCACGTTGGCGCCGTCCAGCGTGCCGATGGTCAGCGCGCCGTTCATCATGAATTTCATGTTGCCCGTGCCCGAGGCCTCTTTCCCGGCGGTCGAGATCTGTTCGGACAGGTCCGAGGCCGGGATCACCCGCTCGGCCATCGTGACGTTGTAGTTCGGCGGGTAGATGATCTTCAGCAGGTCACCCGTCGCCGGGTCGTTGTTAACAACCTCTGCCACGTCATTGATAAGTCGAATGATTTCCTTCGCGACCGCATAGCCCGGAGCCGCCTTGCCGCCGAAGATCTTCACCCGCGGCACCCAGCCCGCCTGCGGATTGGACCGGACCTGCTGCCAATGCGCGATGGTCTGAAGGATGTTCAGAAGCTGGCGCTTGTATTCGTGGATGCGCTTGATCTGGACGTCGAACATTGCGTCGGGCGAGACCTGGACCCCCATCTCGCGCCCGATCCAGTTCGACAGGGTCACCTTGTTCAGACGCTTGGCCGCCGCGAACGCGCCCCGGAACCCGGCGTCCTCGGCCAGCGGCTCCAGCGCGCGCAGACGGTCAAGATCGGCCTCCCAGCCCGGACCGATGCTGTTTGTGATCAGCGTGGACAGCGGCCGGTTCGCCATCCGCAGCCAGCGGCGCGGCGTGACCCCGTTGGTCTGGTTGATGATCCGCCCCGGATGCAGGGCGTTCAGCTCGGGAAACAGGTTCTGCTTGACCAGGTCGGTGTGCAGCGCCGAGACGCCGTTGACCTTGTGGCTCATGATGAAGGCAAGTTCCCCCATCCGCACTTCCTGGTGCTTGACGATGCCGACATAATGCGGCCGGCTCGGGTAGGCCCGGCGGTGCCAGCTGTCGATCTTCTCGACGATCTGCATGTGGCGCGGCAGCACGTTGCCGAAGGTGAAAGTCGCCCATTTTTCAAGCGCTTCCGGCAACAAGGTGTGGTTGGTATAGCCCAGACAGGCCCGCGCGACGGTCAGCGCCTCGTCGAAGGGCAGCCCGTGCTCGTCCGACAGAAGCCGGATCAGCTCTGGCCCCGCGATGGCCGGGTGCGTGTCGTTCATCTGGATCGCGACGTGCCGCGGCAAGGCGCGCAGATCGGAATGGCG
>PNNE01000051.1 GCA_013824055.1 Rhodobacter sp.
CATCAGATCCTGTTCCCGACGGTCGAGGAAGAACTGGCCTTCGGGCTGGCTCAGCAGGGCCTGCCGGCGGCCGAGGCCGCAGGGCGGGTCGCCGCACTCTTGCAGGCCGAGGGGCGGATGGCCTGGGCCAAGGCCCCTGTCACCAGCCTGAGCCAGGGGCAGCGGCATTACCTTTGCCTGCTGTCGGTCCTGTTGATGCAGCCCCGCACGATCCTGCTGGACGAGCCGCTGGCCGGGCTGGATCTGCCGACGCAGGCGCGGCTGGCCCGGCGCTTTGCCGCCCTGCCGCAACGGCTGGTGACGATCACGCATGACCCGGCAGTGCTGGCGGATGCGGACCGGGTGCTGTGGCTGGAGGCCGGCCGTGTGGTCGCCGACGGCCCCCCCGCCGAAGTGCTGCCCGCCTTCACCGCCGAGATGGCAAGGATCGGAGCGCAAGATGCTGACGCTGACCTCGCCGGTTGAGACCTGGGCGCACCGGGTCCCTGCGGGGGCGAAGCTGGCCGCGATGGCGCTGGCGACGACGGGGCTTTTCGCACTGGATGCGCCTTCGGCGCTGGCGGCGGCACTGGCGCTGACGGTTGCGCTTCATCTGACCGGCGGCCTGCGCTTTGCCCTGGCCGGGCTGCGGCTGCTGCGTCCGCTCTGGCCCTTCATTCTGATCGTCGGGATCTGGCACCTCTGGACCGGCGACATCGCCGGGGGAGCGACGGTGCTGTTGCGCATGGTGACCGCTGTGGCGCTGGCGAATTTCGTGACCATGACCACACGCCTGAGCGACATGCTGGCGGTGATCGAGCGGCTCGCCCGTCCGCTGCGCCCGCTGGGTCTGTCGCCGCGCCGGCTTGCCATCGCCTTTGCGCTGGTGATCCGCTTCATCCCGGTGATGCTGGACCGGCTGGAGCAGATCGGCGCAAGCTGGCGGGCCCGGTCCCCGCGCCGTCCGCGCTGGCGGGTGCTGGTCCCGGCAACGCTTGCCGCCCTTGATGACGCGGACCGGACGGCCGAGGCCTTGCGGGCGCGGGGCGGGGCTGGTTAAAGGGCGAAAACCAACGGGGACCTCATGGAACGCAATCTTACCCACATCGCCCTTTTCGCCGCCCTGATCGCGGTGCTGGGGCTGATCCCGAAGATCGACCTGGCCGCTGGCGTGCCGATCACCGCGCAATCGCTGGGGATCATGCTGTGCGGCACGGTGCTCGGGGCAAGACGCGGGGCGCTTGCTGTCCTGCTGTTCCTGGCACTGGTTGCGGCCGGGCTGCCGCTGCTGTCCGGTGGTCGCGGCGGGCTCGGGGTCTTTGCCGGGCCGTCGGTGGGCTTCCTGGTGGGCTTCCCGATCGCGGCCTTCGTCGCGGGCTGGGTGATGGAGCGGACGACGATGTCGCCCGCGGTGGCCGCGACGGCGGCGTCGGTCATCGGCGGGATCGGGGTGCTTTACATCTTCGGGATCGTCGGCATGTCGGTGATGCTGGACAAGACGCTGACCGAGGCTGCGTTCCTGGCCGGGGCCTTCCTGCCGGGCGATGCGGTCAAGGCCGTGATCGCGGGTCTGGTGACGCAAAGCCTGTCGCGGATGCGGCCTGCGTCGCTGTTGTCGCGCGCCTGAGCCTCAGGTCGGCGCTTCGACCAGCAGCGCCGACCCGATCCCCCCCGCCGCCGCGATGGCAGCAAGGCCCCTGCCCTGCCGCAGCCCGTGAAACAGCCGCACGGCCAGGATCGCCCCTGACGCGCCGATCGGGTGGCCGCGCGCCAGGCTGCCCCCGCCGGGATTGACGATCTGCGGGTCAAGGCCTGCCCCGTCGATCACCGCAAGGGCCTGCACGGCGTAGGCCTCCATGATCTCGGCCTGTTGCAGGCTTTCGCCGCCCCAGATGCGCCGGATCGCGGCGACCGGGGCAAGGCCGGGCTCGA
>PNNE01000334.1 GCA_013824055.1 Rhodobacter sp.
CAGCCAGAACCATGGCGCTGGTCGCGAGAAGAATCTTTTTCATGTTTTCCCTCTTTCTTCAAGGTAAGCCCGCCGCAGGGGAATCCGCAGGGGAATGAGCCGTATTTCACCTCTGCTGCCCACATTTGCAACGTTCGCAGACCCTGATCGGGAAATCGGCCCAAAGTTGGTGCAGCAAAGCCACAGGTCTGGAATGGCCCCTTCGGATCGGTCGGGGATCGGCGCTGCGGGGGCTGCCTCTCTTGCGCGCAGGGGCGCGTGCAGGCGCAGGTCGGGCAGCGAAAGCCCTTGGCAGGCCCTGGTGCCTAAGCTAGACAGCGGGCAAGGGTTCCAAAGGTGGCCGGATGAACTTGCATCAACTTAGCAAAGCGGCTCTGGCAACGGGTCTGGTCGTCACCTTGTCGGCCTGCGGCGGCGGACTGGGCGGCGGCACCCTGTTCGGCAACCGCGCACAGGTCCCGTCGGAAGAGCAGATGACCCGCAAGGAGCGGGCCGATGCGCAACGGGCGGCCAATGCGGCGGCGAACCCGGACCGGGAGCAGCGGGGCTCGACCGTCTGGGACCTGTTCTCGGACGCCGACAACCCGAACACCACGGTCGAGGTCAACCGCTATATCTGGCAGGCCAGCCTTGAGGTGCTGAACTTCCTGCCCATCGAATCGGTCGATCCGTTCACCGGGGTGATCGTGACGGGGTTTGGGCGGCCTCCGGGCGGGGGTCGGGCGTATCGCGCGACGATCTATGTCCAGGACCCGGCGCTGGATGCGCGCAGCCTGAAGGTGGCGTTGCAAAGCCAGGGCGGCGGTGCCGTCGCGCCGGAAACCGTCCGGGCCATCGAGGATGCGATTCTGACCCGCGCGCGGCAGTTGCGGGTGCGCGACAGCAAGCTTTAAGCGCTTCGCAGGGCGTCGGGGCCGGGAAGGGGTGGACCTTTCCCGGTGCGCATGTGTAATTCCGCCCCGAAATCCGCCTGAAATTCCGCATGAGGCCTTCTGATGTCGCGCTATGACCCTTCGGTGATCGAACCCCAATGGCAGGACGCCTGGGAGAAGGCCGGGGCCTTCACGGCGCGGCGCGATCCCTTGAAGCCCAAGTATTACGTGCTGGAGATGTTCCCCTATCCCTCGGGGCGCATCCACATGGGGCATGTGCGCAACTACACGATGGGCGACGTGGTGGCGCGGACCAAGCTGGCGCAGGGCTACAGCGTGCTGCACCCGATGGGCTGGGACGCCTTCGGGATGCCGGCCGAAAACGCCGCGATGGAGCAGGGCGGGCACCCGAAGGACTGGACCTACGGCAACATCGCCGACATGAAGGCGCAGATGAAGCCTTTGGGTCTGAGCATCGACTGGTCCCGCGAATTCGCGACCTGCGACCCGGAGTATTACGGCCAGCAGCAGGCCATGTTCATCGACATGATGGAGGCGGGCCTCGTCTACCGCAAGGCCGCCGTGGTCAACTGGGACCCGGTCGACATGACGGTGCTGGCCAACGAGCAGGTGATCGACGGCAAGGGCTGGCGGTCGGGCGCTGCGGTCGAGCGGCGCGAGCTGACGCAGTGGTTCTTCCGGATCTCGGACTATTCCGAAGAGCTCTTGTCGGCGCTGGACGGGCTGACGCACTGGCCGGAAAAGGTGCGCCTGATGCAGGCGAACTGGATCGGGAAATCGCGCGGCTTGCAGTTTGCCTTCGACACGGTCGGCGCGCCGGCAGGCTTCGAGGCGCTTGAGGTCTACACCACCCGCCCCGACACGCTGATGGGCGCGTCCTTTGCCGCGATCAGCCCGGATCATCCGCTGGCCAAGGCGCTGGAAGGGGACCCGAAGGTGGCGGCCTTCGTGGCCGAATGCCGCAAGGGCGGGACCAGCGCCGAAGAGATCGAGACGGCCGAGAAGATCGG
>PNNE01000375.1 GCA_013824055.1 Rhodobacter sp.
ATCGTGATCTGCGGCACCGGCTGGCGTCAGGAGGTGCCGTTCCTGGACGCTGATCTGCAGGCCCGGATCATGGACGACCGCGGCAACTTCCGGCTGTACCGCTGCATCCTGCCGACGGGGGTCAGGAACCTGGCCTTCAACGGCTACAACTCGTCCTTCTTCTCGCCCTTGTCGGCCGAGATGGGGGCCTTGTGGATCGCGGCGCTGCTGGGCGGGGCCTTGCGGCTGCCACCCGAGGCGGAACAGCGCGCCGCCACCGACCGCCGGTTGCGCTGGATGGAGGAACGGACCGAGGGAAAGCATGCGCGGGGGACCAACATCATCCCGTTCTCGATGCACCAGATCGACGAGCTTCTGGCGGACATGGCGCTGTCCATCGGCCCGGTGCAGCGGTTCATCGAATGGCAGATGCCGGTCAAGCCGGGGCGCTATGCCCGGGTGGCGCGTGACCTGCACCGGCGGCTGGACAAGGCGGGCGCGGCGACAAGCAAGCCGGCGCTGGCCTGAACTGCCCCCTCACCCCGGCCCTCACCCCGGCCCTCACCCCGGCCCTCACCCCGGCCCTCACCCCGGCCCTCACCCCGACTCTCAGCGACGGCGCAGAGGGCCGGGCCAGGGGGCAACCCGGCATCAACTGCGCCGGTGGGTGGCCGCAACGCGCGAGATCTCTTCGTAGATCCCCGACAGCAGGTTCAGCGTCCGCGTCGCCTCGGCCAGCCGGTCGGAAAAGCCGGGGACGCCCGCGACCGCCTGGATCAGCAGCCGCCGCCGCACCGCGCCGTAGTCGTCGGTGACGCGGCGGCCTTCGTCGGTCACTTCGTAGGTCACTCCCGACCGCCCGGCGCCCTTGCGCAGTATCAGGCCCGCGCCGATCAGCTTGCGCAACGAATACTGGATGTTCGGCACGTCGTCGCGATTGGTCAGCCGCGCAAGATCCTTGATGGTTTTCGGCCGGTCGTTCATCCGGATGATGTGCAGCAGCGCATTCTCCGGCCCCGTCGCCGCCAGATCGCAGACCGAGGCGAGACATTCCGACTGCCAGCGCCCGAATCCCTCGAACGTGCGCATCAGGGCGAATTCCAGTTCGGTCGTGTCGACCTCGACTGGGCCTTCTGCCAGGTGCCAATGCCAGTCAAGGCCCCGCAACGGGCCATCGATCTGAGTTTGAAGCCTTTTCTCCGCCATGCCATTCCCCTGTGCGCGGGTCCGAGTCTGGTCGCAGCGGACCGTTGACGCAAATGGATTTTACGATAGACTTTCAAGCATAAAATAACTTCAAAACTGCAACAGGGATGACCGACATGCCTCACCACCCGATGCTCTCGGGCGATCGCTTTCGCCTGGGCACCTTTTCGACCAACTGCTCGTCGGGGATGACCCCGACCAAGGCGCCGGAACGCTGGGTGAACAGCTGGGACAACAACCTGAAGCTGGCCAGGATGCTGGACGAAGCCGGGATCGACTTCATGCTGCCGATTGCCCGCTGGATCGGCTACGGCGGCGAGACCGACTTTCACGGCGGCGTGCTGGAGACGATGACCTGGGCCGCGGGGCTGCTGGCAGCGACAAAGAACATCGCGGTCTTCGCCACGATCCATACTGCGGCGAACCATCCCGTCGTCGTGGCCAAGCAGATGGCAACCATCGACCAGATCGGCCAGGGTCGCGCGGGGCTGAACATCGTGGCGGGCTGGAACAAGCCGGAATACGAGGCGCTGGGCCTGACGCTGCCCGACGACCACGAGACGCGCTATGCCTATGCGCAGGAATGGTTCGACCTGATCCGCAAGCTCTGGACCTCGGACGATCATTTCGATTGGGACGGTGCCTATTTCAAGGCCAGGCGGGTGAAGGGCGACCCCAAGCCGCTGCGGGGGACGGTGCCG
>PNNE01000084.1 GCA_013824055.1 Rhodobacter sp.
CGGTGGATCGGCGGCACGTCCACCACCTTTTCCGCCGTGCCAAGGCCGCAGATCACCGGCACCCTTGGCGCCGCCAGCGCGGAGAGCGCGGCACATTCCCGCAGCGCGGCCCGCAGCCAGGCGATCGAGGGGCCGCCCAGCGCAAACTCGGGCACTTCGACCACCTGTCGGCGCATGTAGTCCCACATCTCGCGGTCGGTGGTCAGCACGTTGCCCTCGAAGGGCTGTCTGGCCAGGTAGGCCTGCGGCCCCGTCGTGGGCGCATAGCGATGGGCAAAGCCGAGGGGTCTGGCCACCGCACCCACGACCGAGGCGACGGGACGCAGCCAGGTGGCCATCGCGATGCCCCACATCGGCGCCGAAAAGACCGCCGCGCGGATCGGAAGACCGCGCATCAGGCTGCGCAATCCGATGCAACCGCCCATCGAATGCGCCACCATGAAGTAGGGTTGCGGCAGCCTTGCGCGCAGGGCTTCGGCCAGCATCGCATCGACGTCCTGCTGGTATTCGGCGAAGCTGCCGACATGGCCCGTCATCGGGTCCGGCAGTGGCCGGTCCGTCAATCCCTGCCCGCGCCAGTCGAGGGTGATGACGGAAAAGCCGCGCGCCACCAGGTCGCCCGCGGCAAGCCCGTATTTCTCGACCGGTTCGGTCCGGCCGGGAAACAGCAGCACCGTCCCCTTGTCCCCCGCCTTCCACCAGGCCACGCGAATCCGCGCGGTCCCGGCCTGCAGCCAGACGCACACCGCGCCCGGCGGGCCGGAGGCCTTGTCCGCAAGGAACGGTGCCTCGTGGACGCCGCTGTGCCTCACCCCAGCACCGAGCCTAGTTTCAGGGCAAGCCCCATGTTGCCGTCGACCGAAAGCTTGCCGGTCATGAAGGCCATCGTCGGGTTCATCTCGCCATCAAGGATCGCGCGGAAGACGTCGGCCTCGGCGGTCAGGGTCACGTCGGCCTCGTCATCGCCCGAGCGGACACCTGCGGGGTCCAGCATGATCGCCCCCTCGCCCGGAATCACGAACTTGGCCACGCCGTCGAATCCGCCCGACAGTTTCGCACTCAGCGCCTTCACGGCGGCATCGATCATTTCGCTCATCACAAGTCTCCGGTTCGTGACCCTGGCACCTCTGGCAATCTGGCGCGGATCGGCTACTTTCACGTTATGAATGTCCAGGCCGCCATTCTCAATCGTCTCGTTGCGGCACTTTTGCCGTTTTTGCTGACCTGTGCGGTCGCCTTCGCGGAAGACACGGCCAAACTGGATGGCTTGTTCGAGCGTCTCAAGACCGCCGATGCCGCCGAGGCAGGCCGGATCGAAACGGAAATCTGGATCGAATGGTCCAAATCCGGGTCGCCCGCGATGGACCTGCTGCTGCAACGCGGCAAGGACGCGATGAACCTGGGCGACGCGGCCCAGGCCATCGAGCATTTCACCGCCGTGATCGACCATGCCCCGGATTTCGCCGAAGCCTGGAACGCGCGGGCCACCGCCTATTACATGGCGGGCGAGTTCGGGCCCTCCGTGGCCGACATCGCCAGGGTGCTGACCCTGAACCCGCGGCATTTCGGGGCCTTGTCGGGGCTGGCGACGATTCTCGATGAAACCGGCAAGCCAGAGCGTGCGTTGGAGGTTTACAAGGCAGCCCTCGCCATCCATCCCCATCTTCAGGGCGCGACCGAAGCGGTCGAGCGTCTGGAGACCGAGGCCGAGGGGCAGGAGCTTTAAGTCATGGACGCCCCGCGGCGGGTGTCGGCGGTCCTTGGGCCGACGAACACTGGCAAGACCCATCATGCGATCGAGCGGATGCTGTCGCACCGCACCGGAGTCATCGGCCTGCCGCTGCGCCTGC
>PNNE01000423.1 GCA_013824055.1 Rhodobacter sp.
CCTGGCGCGCGACCTGCTGCCGGTCTACGACAACCTGCACCGCGCGATCCAGGCGATCCCGGAGGAGAGCCGGGCAACCTCGGCGGCGCTGATCGAGGGGGTCGAGCTGACCCTGCGCGAGCTGACCAATGTGATGACAAAGCATGGCATCACGATGATCTCGCCGGCGGTGGGCGATCCCTTCGACCCGCAGCTGCATCAGGCGATGTTCGAGGCGCCCCTGCCGGGTACCAAGGCCGGGCAGATCATCCAGGTGGCGACCGAGGGCTTCCTGCTGCACGACCGCCTTCTGCGTCCGGCGCAGGTCGGGGTGTCGTCGAACGTTGGCTGAGCCGTAGGGTGCGCATTCATGGCGCACCTTCGGATGGTGCGCCATGAATGCGCACCCTACGCCAGCCCCTTGATTTCATAGATCAGTTTCAGCGCCTCCATCGGCGTCAGCTCGTCCGGGTGCACTGCTTTCAGCCGCTCCTCCACCGCTGAAACCTTCTGCTTCTGCGGAGGGGGTGGCGGCGGTGCGGCGCGGAACAAGGGCAGGTCGTCGATCAGCGTGGCCTGTTTGCCGCCCTCGCGCTCGCCCTTTTCCAGCGCGTCGAGCACCACCTTGGCGCGTTCGATCACCGAATGGGGCAGGCCCGCCAGCCGCGCGACCTGGACGCCATAGCTGCGGTCGGCGGCGCCTTCGCGGACTTCGTGCAGGAAGATGACCTCGCCTTCCCATTCCTTGACTGTGACGGTGGCGTTCTTGACCCCCGGCAGCTTGCCGGCCAGCGCGGTCATCTCGTGGTAATGCGTGGCGAAAAGTGCGCGAGAGCGGTTGACCTCGTGCAGGTGTTCCAGCGTGGCCCAGGCGATGGAAAGGCCATCGTAGGTGGCGGTGCCGCGGCCGATCTCGTCCAGGATCACCAGCGCGCGGTCGTCGGCCTGGTTCAGGATCGCGGCGGTTTCGACCATCTCGACCATGAAGGTCGACCGGCCCCGTGCCAGGTCGTCCGAAGCGCCAACCCGGCTGAAAAGCTGGGAGACAAGGCCGATGCGGGCCTGCGTGGCGGGGACGTGGCTGCCAACCTGGGCAAGAAGCGCGATCAGGGCGTTCTGACGCAGGAAGGTGGATTTGCCGGCCATGTTCGGCCCGGTCAGCAGCCAGATGGCCGGAGTCGTGGCCTCCGTCAGGGCGCAGTCGTTGGCGACGAAGGGCTGGCCCTCGCGGCGCAAGGCGCGTTCGACGACGGGATGGCGACCCGCGGTGATCTGGAAGGCGCGGCTGTCATCCACCACAGGGGCGCACCAGTTTTCCTCGGCGGACAGGTCGGCAAAGGCGGCGGCAAGGTCGATCTCGGCCAGCGCGCGGGCGGCAAGGGCGATGGGGGCGGATTGGTCGAGGATCTGCGCTTTCAGGGCGGCATAGTGGCGCTTTTCGATCTCCAGCGCGTGGTTGGCCGAGTTCAGGATGCGGGTTTCGAGGTCGGAGAGGGCAAGCGTGGTGAAGCGGACCTGGCCGGCGGTGGTCTGACGGTGGATGAACAGCTCTGGCATGGCGCGCATGCGGTCTTCGTGGGTGGTCGTGGTCTCGATGAAGTAGCCCAGCACGTTGTTGTGCTTGATCTTCAGCGAAGCGACGCCCGTGGCCTCGATGTAGTCGGCCTGCATCCGACCGATGACGCCGCGGCCTTCGTCCCGCAGTGCGCGGGTGTCGTCGAGGTCGGCGTCGTGGCCGGGGGCGATGTAGCCGCCGTCGCGGGTCAGGAGCGGGGGTTCGGCGACAAGCGCGCGGGCCAGGAGTTGGACCAGGGTGTCGTGGCCGACCAGCGCCCGGGCGGCTTTCGCCAGCAGGGGCGGGGCCTCGGTC
>PNNE01000314.1 GCA_013824055.1 Rhodobacter sp.
TCCTTGCCAACGCCCGCGCGCTGGCGCAGGACCTTGGCCGCGCGCCGATCCTGCTGCTGGACGAGGTAGCCGCCCATCTTGACGAACACCGCCGCGCCGCCCTTTACGACGAGATCTGCGCGCTGCAGGCCCAGGCCCTGATGACCGGCACCGAGCCCGAGCTTTTCACCGCTCTCGGACCGCGCGGGCGAAGCCTTCGGGTGCTGGAACAGGAAGGCGTTTCGCAGGTGAAGCAATGACAGTCGAGACAATACCGGAACACTTGCTCACAAACGACGACGAGGCAACTGTTGCCGCCTTGCTGGCGCGCTGCTTCGACACGGATTTCGGCGGCCGCAGCTTCTTTCAGACCCGTCACAGCTGGCGCCACGTGATCCGGCAGGGCGGCATCACTGCCCATATTGCCGTGCAACTGCGCGCGGTCCGGCTGGGCGGACAGCTGCTTACCATCGCCGGAATCGCCGATGTCGCCACCGACCCGGACCACCGGGGGCAAGGCCTGGCCGCCAGGCTCTTGCAGGCCGCAATCGCCGCCGCGCGTCAGTCCACGGCGCAGCATGTCCTGCTGTTCGGCACCGCCAGGCTTTACCCGGCCGCCGGCTTTCGCCCGATCTCGAACCCGCTCACCTACCTTGACCTGACCGGGGCGCGCAGCGGCGATCTGCACCGCGACCGGCGCGTGAAGCATCTGCAAGTGCTTGATATCGGGCCGGAACCCTGGGACGACACCAAGCCCCTCGACCTTCTTGGCGGCTTGTTCTAAAGCGCACCCATGACAGTCACGCTTTGGGAGCTTTGGCTTTACGCGCTTGGCATGGCCGCCCTCTGGGCTGTGCCCGGCCCGGTCTGGGTTGCGCTGACTGCCCGCGCGCTGGCCTTCGGGATGCGCGGGGCCTGGCCCCTGGCCATCGGCGTGGCGCTGGGGGATCTGATCTGGCCCCTGGCTGCGATCTTCGGGCTAAGCTGGATCCTGTCGATGTATGGCGGCTTTCTTGTCGCGCTGCGCTGGGTCGCCGCCGCCGTATTCGTGATCATGGGCATCCTGCTGATCCGCAAGCCCGCCGCCGCCATCGACGCCGACAACCGCCTGACCCGACCGGGAGCCTGGGCCGGGTTCGCCGTGGGTGTGGCCGCCGTGATCGGCAACCCCAAGGCGATCCTGTTCTACATGGGCGTGCTGCCGGGCTTCTTCGACCTGTCGCGCGTCACGGTGCCCGATATCGCCGCGATCCTGCTGATCTCGGCCCTGATCCCGATGCTGGGGAACCTGGCGCTGGCCTGGTTCCTGGACCGCGCGCGCAGGCTTCTGTCCAGCCCGCAGGCGATGCGCCGCATGAACATCGGTTCGGGCTTTCTGCTGGTCGGAGTCGGGCTGCTTATCCCCTTTACCTGACCACCAAATCTTGTGGCAAAGGGGTGACATTCCTGCCCCGAAACGCTATAAATCGCGCGCAACGATCAGGGTTCCCCACGCATGGCTGACCAGCCCAAGAACACCGCCACATACGGTGCCGATTCGATCAAGGTTCTCAAGGGGTTGGAGGCGGTCCGCAAACGCCCCGGCATGTACATCGGCGACACCGACGATGGCTCGGGCCTGCATCACATGGTCTATGAGGTCGTGGACAACGGCATCGACGAAGCGCTGGCCGGTCACGCGACCGAAGTCGCGGTGATCATCCACGCCGATGACAGCGTTTCGGTGCGCGACAACGGGCGCGGAATCCCGGTCGACATCCACCAGGAGGAAGGCGTTTCCGCGGCCGAGGTCATCATGACCCAGCTGCACGCCGGCGGGAAATTCAACAACACGGATGAGGGT
>PNNE01000398.1 GCA_013824055.1 Rhodobacter sp.
TGAACTCCCCCGGCTCTGCCAGCCGCAACCCCGGTTGCGCGGACAAGGCCCGCAGCACCGCGCCGACAACGGCAGGGCCGCCGTGACAGTGCAGCTCCACCACCGCCTCGCCAGTGAAACTTGCGCCCTCGGCAAAGGCCAGCACCAGAGCTTCGTCCAGCAGTTCCCCGCCCCAGGTCAGCCGCCGCAACCCCGCCACCCGCGCAGCAGGCAGCGACCCGCAAAGCGCAAGACCGGCCGCACTCGCCGCCGGTCCTGAGATCCGCACCACGGCGAGGCCCGACCGGCCCCGCGCCGTGGCGAGGGCATAGATCGTGTCCATCGCCAGCCGCCCGGTCTAGGTGTTCATCGACTCGAAGAATTCGCTGTTCGACTTGGTCTGCTTAAGCTTCGAGATCAGGAACTCGATCGCATCTGTGGTGCCCATCGGGTTCAGGATGCGGCGCAGGACGTAGGTCTTTTGCAGGTCCATCTTGTCGACCAGCAGGTCCTCTTTCCGGGTGCCGGACTTCAGGATGTCCATCGCCGGGAAGACGCGCTTGTCGGCGACCTTGCGGTCCAGCACGATCTCGCTGTTGCCGGTGCCCTTGAATTCCTCGAAGATCACCTCGTCCATCCGGCTGCCGGTGTCGATCAGCGCCGTCGCTATGATGGTCAGCGACCCGCCTTCCTCGATGTTCCGCGCCGCACCGAAGAACCGCTTCGGCCGCTGCAGGGCGTTGGCATCGACACCGCCGGTCAGCACCTTGCCCGAGGATGGGACCACGGTGTTGAACGCGCGGCCCAGACGGGTGATGCTGTCCAGCAGGATCACCACGTCGCGCTTGTGTTCGACCAGGCGCTTGGCCTTTTCGATCACCATTTCCGCCACCGCCACGTGCCGCGTCGCCGGTTCGTCGAAGGTCGAGGCGACGACCTCGCCCCGCACCGTGCGCTGCATGTCGGTGACTTCCTCGGGGCGTTCGTCGATCAGAAGGACGATCAGATAGCACTCGGGGTGGTTCTGCGCGATCGAATTGGCGATGTTCTGCAACAGCACCGTCTTGCCGGTCCGCGGCGGGGCCACGATCAGACCGCGCTGGCCCTTGCCGATGGGGGCGACCAGGTCGATGATCCGGGCCGAGCGGTCCTTGATCGTCGGGTCCTCGACCTCCATCTTCAGCCGCTCGTCGGGGTACAGCGGCGTCAGGTTGTCGAAGTGGACCTTGTGCTTGGCCTTTTCCGGGTCGTCGAAGTTGATCCGCGTGACGCGGGTCATGCTGAAATACTTCTCGTTGTCCTTCGGGGCCTGCATCAGGCCTTCGATGGTGTCGCCGGTCCGCAAGCTGAACTGGCGCAGGATCTCGGGTCCGACGTAGATGTCATCCGGGCCGGGCAGATAGTTCGCGGACGGCGACCGCAGGAAGCCGAACCCGTCCTGCAGCACTTCCAGCACGCCATCGCCGCCGATTTCCCAGCCTTCCTCGGCATGCTCTTTCAGGATCGAGAACATCATCTCGCCCTTGCGCATCGAGGGGGCGTTCTCGATCTCCCACTCCTCGGCCATGGCCAGCAGATCGGCCGGGGTCTTGGCCTTGAGTTCAGAGAGGTTCAAGCGTTCGACAGTCATGGAATACCTTCGGGCGGATCGGCCCCCGCAAGGGCGGATCGTCGCAAGTCTGGGACGGGAGGTGCGATGGGCCGGACGGCCCTGCAAAGCCGCACCTAATGGGCACCTTGGCAAAAGTCAATCAGAAGCGGGTGATGACCGCAAAGACGATGACCAGCATCAGGATTGTCGGCACTTCGTTCATCAGCCGGTAGGTTCGG
>PNNE01000350.1 GCA_013824055.1 Rhodobacter sp.
TCCGGCGAGATGGAGCGTGCTAGATCAGCGGTAATGCCACCCCGCTCGCCGCCACGGCACTTGTCGAAGACCGAGATCCGGGTCTCGAAGCTGGTGCCATGCTTGGCGAAGGCTGCCCCCGACACAGCGCCGGTGAAGACCAGATGGGCACTCTCGGTCAGGCGGCCGAAGGTCTCGGACCAGGCGGGGGCATCAGGTGCGAAGCTCGCGCCGGTGATCGCGACCAATCGCCCGCCGGGAGCAAGGCGCGCAAGCGCCGAGCGCAGATGCCGGGCCGTCGCCTCGGTCGTCCGGCCATCGACATTGGCCATCGCAGAGAACGGCGGGTTCATCAGGATCACGCTCGGGCGCAACCCAGCGTCCAGATGATCGTCGATCTGGGCTGCGTCAAAGCCCGTGACAGGCCGGCCCGGAAAGAGGCGGCGCAGAAGTTCGGCGCGCGTGTCGGCCAACTCGT
The DNA here is from genome assembly GCA_013824055.1 of Rhodobacter sp. Classification (GTDB taxonomy): domain Bacteria; phylum Pseudomonadota; class Alphaproteobacteria; order Rhodobacterales; family Rhodobacteraceae; genus Tabrizicola. The sequence continues at coordinate 458 of PNNE01000350.1, forward strand.
TCAGCGCGAGGCTGCCGCCCGCAATCTCGGCGAGGATCGCCAGTAGGCCGGTCCCGGCCGAAGGCTCGAGGACGAGGTCGCGCGGTATGATCTGCGCTGCGGCCAGCGCCGCCAGTCCCATCGGCAGCGGGGTTGAGAATTGCTGGAAGCGCTCCATTTCCTCCGAGCGCCGGGTATGCGTCGGCAAGAGGCCCGCCACCTTGGCGAGGATCGGCAGCAGGGCAGCGGGCGAACCGGCCCGGGCCAGAAGCGCGCGGCCGAATTTCCGGAGGAAGAGGACGAGCGCCACCTCGCCCGCCTCATAGGCGAGCTTCCAATTCCAGGCGCCATCGGCATCGGAGCCGCCAAAGGCGCGCTCCATCTCAAGCCGCAGACGCAGCGCGTCGATCTGGAAGCCTTGAGCGAGATCGGGCTGCAGCGCCTCGGCCACGGCGAGGATCGCGGGGGCGTGATCGCGAGCTGGCACAGGAACGGGAGGCGCAACGGGTGCGAGATAGGTCATCGGGAAGCTCCGGAATAAGGGACAGGATCAAGCCCGGACACCCTCTCTCGAGCACCCTCAGGCCTGATCTTCCTCCGCCCATCTCTCCCTCTCGAACCGGCACAGTGCGGACGCTTGGCTTGATTTTGTTCCTGTTATGTTCTATATTGAAACCAAGCCAGCAAGGGAGTTTCCCGATGGACAGCACTACATACGCCCTGCCCGTGACGCCCAAGCAGATCGCCTATGCGCGGTCTCTGGCCCTGCGTAACCAGACCCTCCTGCCCTGGGAGGTTCAGCAAGATCGCCGGTCGTTGAGTGCCTGGATCGAGGCGCAGGCCCAGCTGAAGCCGGTGTCGGCCATGGACCGGCTGCCGACATCGAAGCAGGTGGCCTTCGCGGAGAAGCTCGCCCGGATCAAACGGCGCGCCGTTCCGGACGAATGCTTCCGTGACAAGGGGCTGATGTCGAAGTGGATCGACGGGAACAAGTGAGCAAGGCACCGGCTGGCTCCGGCCTTCCGGAGCTTCTGCCATACCGTGGCTTGGCAAACTTAGCGTAGTTGCCAACCTATAGATTGGCAGATTGGCCCTTCGGGACATCAACCCCGGTCAAACTCCTGTCCGAAGGACTAAAGCCTGGTCCCGATGGCACGCCGGGAGGTGCACTGCTGCGACCTTCGGCAACCACCGCAAGTCGTAGTCGTCTCTCGACCCAGCGTCTTCAGATCTTCCTCCACTTGGGGCTAGTCCCTCAATTCTTTGAAAATGGTGATATTGGAGCGTCCATAACGCTGGAAAAGCAACCTCATCGAAGAAAACTATAGTGGTCTCTCGGGCCAGAGACGTCGCCGTCCTCAGCGCGTATAT
>PNNE01000397.1 GCA_013824055.1 Rhodobacter sp.
GCCTCAAGCCCGTGGATGCTGATCGGATCGGAGGGCAGGTCGATGATGAAATCCACCCCCTTCTCGCCCGCCTGCTGCGACAGGTACTGGCAGAGGTTGGACAGGGTCTTGAGCAGGTTGAACTCCTCTTCCTCCTCCTTCACCAGCTCTGAATCCAGGCGCGAGGCGTTGGAGATGTCGCTGACCAGCCGGTCCAGACGCCGCACGTCGTGCTCGATCACGTCCAGCAGCTTGTCGCGCTGCTCTTCCTTCTTGACGAACCGCAAGGACCCCACGGCAGACCGCAGCGACGCCAGCGGGTTCTTGATCTCGTGCGCCACGTCGGCCGCAAACTGTTCGTTGGCGTCGATCCGGTCATAAAGCGCCGACACCATCCCCCGCATGGCCACCGACAGCCGCCCGATCTCGTCGGGCCGGGCGGCAAGGTCGGGGATCCGGACCCGGGAGGGTGCCACCCGGCGCGAGTCGCGGTCGCGGCCGACTTCCGCCGCTGCGGCAAGGTCCGACAGCGGGTTCGAGATCGTCGAGGCCAGCATCAGGCTGAGGCTGATCGACAGGACCACGGCCAACACGAACATCTGCAGGATCTGCTCGCGCTCAAAGCGCACCAGGCGGTCGATCTCCTGACTGTTCGAGGTAAGCGCCACCACCCCGACCAGGTCCCCGCCGATGATGATCGGGGTCGCGACGGTGAAATGGTTGCTGCCCTCGTTGTTGCGGGTGACGCGGGTCACCACGTCACCGCCGCGCGCACCCTCGAAGGCGGCGCGGGCCTTGTCGGCAGGGTCGATCGTCTCGGTCCAGTCGGCCTGACCCTGGCGAAACAGCACGGTCACCAGGTTCCAGACGCCCTCCAGAAAGTCGGTCAGGATCGTCGGCTGGTCCGGGTCCGTGATCAGCGTCCCGGTCCCCTGCCCCACCCGCGACGCCAGAAGCGCCCCGGTGGGGTCGAAGACGAAGACCTCCAGCACCGGGTCCAGTTCGATGTCCTGCAAGGGCGTGCGAAAGTCGAAGCCGGTGTTGCCCGACCGCAGATGCGCCTCGTAGACGGCCGAGATCAGCTCGGCCTGCCGCACCATGCCCAGCTGGCGCTGCAAGGCCAGGCTGTCGCGGAACGGGTTCATGAACAGCACGCCTACCGCCAGCAGGACCAGCGCCATCAGGTTGAAGACGATGATCTTCCGCGCCAGCGGCGAGCGGTTCAGCCCGACGATGCTGCGCCCGCCGCGGCCTTCCTTCAGCCGCTCGACAGTGGCGTCGGGCGATACCCAGTCCTCGCCCAGCAGGACGTCGCCCGACCGCTTGGGCCGAACGTCATCGGGGACAATCCTGGGGGCCGAGGACATGGGCGCGCGGCTGTTATTCTTCGTTGTAGCGGTAGCCGATGCCATACAGCGTCTCGATCGCCGAGAAGGTATCGTCGACCGAGCGCATCTTCTTGCGCAACCGCTTGATGTGGCTGTCGATGGTGCGGTCGTCGACATAGACCTGGTCGTCATAGGCCACGTCCATCAGCTGATCGCGGCTTTTCACGAAACCGGGCCGCTGGGCCAGCGCCTGCAGCAGCAGGAACTCGGTCACCGTCAGCGCGACCTCTTTCCCCTTCCAGGTCACCGAATGGCGCAAGGGGTCCATGCGCAGGGCGCCCCGCTCCATCATCCGGGTTTCCTCGGTGGCCGCCGCCTCGCCGGTGTTGATCGCCTCTTGCCGGCGCAGCAGCGCGCGGATGCGTTCGACCAGCAGGCGCTGGCTGAAGGGCTTCTTGACGTAGTCGTCGGCCCCCATGCGCAGG
>PNNE01000088.1 GCA_013824055.1 Rhodobacter sp.
CAAAACGATAGACCTTGTCGCCCTGGGCAGCGCGGTGCCGCGCCGTGGCCTCGAAACACTCCCCCTTCACATCGAGCGTCACGACCGACCCCTGCCAAGTCAGCAGGTTCGGAATGACGAACCCCGACGTCTTGCCACGGCCGGTTGGCGCCACGATCAGCGCATGGGGGAAGACCTTCGAGCAGATGTAGTTGGCGCGGGAGCCCGGTGGCCCGAGCTTGCCGAGGATGAACCCGGTGCCGGGCGCCCCGAAAAAGCCGTTGGCCTTCATCTCGCGGGCAGACTGCCAATGGGTCTGGCCAAAACGCGTGAGGGCAGATCCCGAGAGGGCGAGGCTCAGCATCAGGCCCGCAGCCGCAAAACCGCCGATGGTGAGGTGGATGAGCTGGGCATCCTCCGGGCGCTGATCCAGCAATGAGGCGTAGTTCTGCGCGATATAGGCGAAGTCGATCTCGGCCCCGAAGCCGAGATCCTGATAGGTCAGCACGGCTGAGGCGATGGCATAGCCCATGGCCGCGGTCACCAGCGTGACCAGGAAGGCACCCGTGGCGATCCGGGCCTTGCCCATCGCGGCGCTCAATGGACCTGGCCCCGCTCGGTCTCGCCGTCCACGTCCGTTGCGCGGTGCCGTTCGTATTCAGTGTCGGCCAGATCATCGACCACCTGGCGCAGAGCGTCGGTATTGGCCGTCGCGGCATCGGACTGCAGATAGACCTTGGCGACATAGAGCCGATCGAGCCGGTCCTCGAGCACCTTGTCCAGCGCATCTGCATCGCCGGATGTGAGGCGGTCCAGCGCGCGGTCATCCAGCACCCGCTCGATCTCCGCCCGGAAGGCCTGCCGATCGGTGTCGGTCTCGAAGGGGGCGGACAACTCCCCGGCCCGCTCATGCTCCAGCACGCTTCGAATGGTTTGAGGGAGACCGGCCTTGGGGACGGTGGTCGCCTCGGCCCGCGAGGGATCGACATCGCGGGTCGAGGGTGTCGCGGTGGCGAGGCTGTCTCGCGTGTCGTTGGCCAATCGAACGGCATTGATCGCCCGTGTGTCATGTGCCTCGACGACAGAGGCGTAGGTCGAGCCAAGGCCCCGGGCGAGGTGATCAGGCATATCAGGATAGCGGCTGCGGAATTCATCCGCGACGGCCTCCGCGATCTGCACCCTCGACCCGCGAGTCGCCATGATAGCGTCCACGTCCTTCGTGATGGCCTCGGCCCGGGTGTCATCGGTGATCTCTTCCCGGTAGGGCTGCGTCCGGTCGATCACATCCCCGGGCTTGGCCAACAATTCGGGATGCTGCGCGAGATATTCCCGCTGCTCGAGCTCCATCCGGCGTTCCGCCCGATTTGTAACCTCCCAGTCCCGCGCGTCGACCTGATCGTAGCTCAGGCCCTCGGACCGCATCTCGGTCCGGACAGTCGCCTCCATCCTGCGGAGGGCCTCGGCATCGTAGTGGAACCGCTCAAGGGGGGTTTCGTCTTCCATGACACCGTCCTTCACCAGCACGCCTTCCCGTTCGAGCAGGGTCCCTAGCTTCACATGCGCATCGTTCAGGATGTCCCGTGCGGTCTCGAGATCGGCGCGGCGCTCGAGGTTGAGATCCCGCGCCTCGGCCACCTTGGAGAGATCGGCGGCTATCCATTGATGCTCCAGCGCCGCGTTCGGGGCGCCCGCCTGGATACGTGCCACGACCTCGGACGTGCTGATCCCGGTCCCGCGCAGAGCGGTGTCGATCTGCGAGCGCAGGCGCGGCTCAGCCAGGCGATCGAGCTCACTCTTCCGGATGTTGGCC
>PNNE01000213.1 GCA_013824055.1 Rhodobacter sp.
TAGCTGACCATGTGGCGGTTGTAGGCATGCAGCGCCGCGTCGCGGTCGACGTCGAAGTTGTAGCCGTCCTTCATCAGGAACTCGCGCCCCCGCATCACGCCAAAGCGCGGCCGCATCTCGTCGCGGAACTTCCACTGGATGTGGTAAAGCGTCAGCGGCAGGTCCTTGTAGCTGGTCACATGCGACCGGAAGATGTCGGTGATCATCTCTTCGTTGGTGGGGCCGTACAGCATCTCGCGGTCTTGCCGGTCCTTGATGCGCAGCATTTCCTGCCCGTAGTCGTCGTAGCGGCCGGATTCCCGCCAGAGGTCGGCAGGCTGCAGCGTGGGCATCAGCAGGGGAATGTGACCCGCGCGCTGCTGCTCCTGGTTCACGATCTCCTCGATCCGCCGCAGGACCCGCAGGCCCAGGGGCAGCCAGGAATAGATCCCCGCGGCCTGCTGCTTGATCATCCCGGCCCGCAGCATGTAACGGTGGCTGACGATCTGCGCCTCGGCAGGATTTTCCTTGAGGACGGGAAGGAAGTAGCGGGAAAGACGCATCTGGGGCCTGCCATGCAAAGGGTCTGGGGTTTCCTAGCGGGTCGGACGCGGGCAGGCAAGCGCGAGGGGCGGTCCACGCCGGGCGACCGGGGGGCCACGGGACTCCAAGGGGACGGCTGCGGGCGTTGGCCAGGGGGCACAGGGATCGCGATCCGCCATGCTGTCGCAACCTCGGTCGAACCGGGGCACGACGGCCCGGCTTGTGGCTGGCCGCGGACTTTGACCGGAACAGCGGGCTGGACCCAAGGTGCCGCGCCAAGCTGTGCGGCTGCGATCCGACCTCGGCTTGCCCGGATCACCCGGCCGGTGAAATGCGCAAGGCCTGATGTTAAACTCCAGCAACCCCGGCAAAAGTGCATGATTCGAGGAACCCGGATGGACATTTCGTCTGCAAGATCGGTCAGGAGCCGCCTTCGCCTGGGTATCGGGGTCATTCTGGCCCTGCTCTTGGCCACGACCCTGGCGCTGCAGGCTCAGGTTTCCGAACGTGCCGAGCCGGTGACCGGGCCAGGCGTCACGACCATCGGAGGCATTGCGACCGGCGCCCGGGTCAACCTCCGCAGCGGCCCGTCCGTGGTGTTCCCGGTTGTCGGAACGCTTGGCTACGGAACGCGGGTGAACAAGGGCCTGTGCATCGGGGGTGGCAGCGCAAGGTGGTGCGAAGTCGAAACGATGGATGGCAGGCTGTCCGGTTTTGTCTCGGGGCGCTTCCTTGTGGACGGGGCCGACAGGCCGGCTGAGGATGATCTTGTTGGCGGCCCCGACTACTGGGCGGTTCGCGGTCTTGCCGCCAACGAGCGCCTTGGCGTGCGTCTTGAACCCAGATCCGGTGCCACTGTGCTTGCCACCCTGACCAACGGCGAGATCGTCCGCAACCTTGGCTGCCGGATGGCCGGGTCGCAACGCTGGTGCCGCATCCGGTCGATCACCGGAATGGACGTCACCGGCTGGGTCTCGGCACGCTTCCTGCGCGAGTTGCGCGGCCCGGTCGAAACCCAGCCGCCTGTCGGGGGCGGGTCCGGCGCCGGGCCCGACTTCTACGTGGTGCGGGGGCTTGCCCCGGGTGACACGCTGAATGTGCGGTCCAGAGCCTCGACACAAGGGACCGTGATTGCCCGGCTTGCCCAGGGCACCCGGGTGCGGAACCTTGGCTGCGAAGTGGTGGGGCAGACGCGGTGGTGCCGGATCAGGACAACCGGAGCGGTGGAGGTCACCGGCTGGGTGAACGGGCGCTACCTGCGCG
>PNNE01000032.1 GCA_013824055.1 Rhodobacter sp.
GGCGACGCAGCCGCAGGATCAGCCCGCCGGTCACATGGGCCAGCGTCGCCGCAACCGCGCGCGACGTGCCGCCGGTCTTGCTGAAATAGTGCCAGCGGCTGTCGAACCAGTACCCCGGCACCCGGCGCCAGGCCTTCATGCCGGTCGAGACCGACCCGATATGCTCCACCCGGCTTTCGCGGACGAAATGCGTGGGCCAGCCGGCCTGGGCCGCGCGATGGCAAAGATCGGTCTCCTCGAAGTACAGAAAGAAGGTCTCGTCAAAAAGGCCGATGTCGCGCAGGACGCTGTCGCGCATCATCAGGCTGGCCCCGGCCAGCCAGTCCACCGGCCCCGTCGCCTCGGGCACCGGCAGGGCGACGGTCCGATGCGCCAGCAGCCGCGAGATCGGGCCGGTCCGCGCCGCCACCTCCAGCTCGGACGCGACCGAGGGGAAGCGGAAACAGGTCTGGTGCGCCTCGCCGTCCGGGCCGTGGATGTAGCTGCCGGCAAAACCGACCTTGGGATGCGCTTCCAGATAGTCCCGCAGCAGCCGGATCGCGTCCGCGGCCGGGAAGGCGTCGGAATTCAGGATGTAGACATAGTCGGGCCGACTGCCGTCCGGCAGGCCCAGCCGGATGCCGACGTTGTTGCCCGCCCCGAAGCCGCCGTTCCAGCCCGACTGCACCACGCGAAAACGCGGGCGGTCGGCCAGGGCTTCGGACATCCGCTCAAACGAGCCGTCGCCGGAATCGTTGTCCACCACCACGATCCCGCCCGCGATGCCCGCCATCGCGCGCTCGGCCGCCTCGGCCGCCTGCAGCGTCATGTCCGCCGTGCGCCAGTTCAGCAGCACCGTCAGGACGGTCGGTCCACCTGTCATCCCTGCCCCCGTCATTTCCGCCTGCGCTCTGCCAGGGCCGCGCCGGTCAGCGACGGCAGGATCAATGCGCAGTCCAGGTATCGCCGCGCCAGCCGCCGGGGGTTGCTCAGCATCCGCCACAGCCATTCCATCGCGAGTCTGCGCACCCAGACCGGCGCCCGCACCTGGTGGCCTGCAATGAAGTCCAGCCCCGCGCCGATCGACAGGAACCCAAGCTGCGGATGCCGCGCCAGCGCCCGCGCCGCCAGCAGCTCCTGCTTCGGTGCCCCCAGCGCCAGCAGACAGATCCGCGCGCCCGAGGCCGCAACCTGGTCCAGAAGCGCATCCGCCGCGGCACTTTCCGGATCAAACCCGTAGGGCGGCGCGAGGCAGGCCGCGACCTGCAGCCCCGGATGATCGGCCTTCAGCTGCGCCGCTGCGGCCTGCAACACCGTCTCGGTCGAGCCGAGGAAAGCCAGCGGTGTGCCCAGCCGCGCCGCCAGCGCCGCAACCGGCTCGATCAGCTCGGACCCCGGCACCAGCGCGACCTGACCACGCCCCGCCAACCGCGACAGCCAGACGATGGGATTGCCGTCCGCCACCACGTGGCTTTGCGCCAGGTAGGCCCGCCGGAACCCGGGATTGCGGCGCATCTTGACCACATGGTCCAGGTTCAGAGTCGCGATGGCAAAGCCCTGCCCCGCAGTCAGGCGCGCCTCGACATCGGCCAGAAGCGCCGCTTCGGTCGGGAAGTTCACCAGGCCCAGAGGCTCTGGCGCGGGCTTGGGCTGGTGCTCCGCTGTCATGGTCATCCGTCGGTCATGCATCAGGTCGCCCGGCCGGGCGGCTGCCCCACCCGAAAGGCTTCTGACCGGATTTTGCAAGTCCTTTCTGCCGTTATCCAT
>PNNE01000136.1 GCA_013824055.1 Rhodobacter sp.
ACCCGAAGCGATGTACCGGGTCGCGGGGCTGGATGCGGGGCATATCGAGGCTAAGGTGCTGGAGGCCCTGGGCGTCGCGGTGGTTGGGAGAAGGGCGTGAGTCTGGCTCCACTCCGACCTACCTGAGGCCGTCCATAACCCGCACCAGGGCCTCGGAAATCCCAGGCTCGGACAGGGCGTGGCCGGCCATCGGGACCATCTTGAGCTGGCACCTGGTCCAGCCCTGTGCCAGCTGCCAGGCCGAATGTGGCGGGCAGATCATGTCATAGCGGCCCTGGATGACGGTTGCCGGAATGTGCTCGATCTTCCTGCGTTCGCGCAGGATCCAGCCGTCACATTCCAGAAAGCCCCCGTTCTGGAAATAGTGGTTCTCCAGCCGGGCGAAGGCGCGGGCGTAGTCCGAAGGGCTTTCGCCAAGCATCCCCTCGTTCTGGATCGAGGCCAGCGCGTTTTCCCAGTTGGCCCAGATCCGGCCGTACCGGGTTTCCTCGACCAGGTTGCCGGAAAACAGGCGGCGGTGGTAGGCGGCGATCAGGTCGCCACGCTCGGCCTCGGGGATGACTTCGGTGAAGCGGGCCCAGAGGTCGGGGAAGAAGGCCCCCGCCCCGCCGCCGTAGAACCAGGTCAGCTCGGCCTTGGTGGCAAGGAAGACGCCGCGCAGGACCAGGTGCGAGACCCGCGCGGGGTGGGTGATGGCATAGATCAGCGCCAGCGTGGCGCCCCAGCTGCCGCCGAACCCGGTGAAGTGGTCGATGCCCAGCGTCTGGCGGATCGTCTCGACATCCTGGACCAGGTGCCAAGTCGTGTTGGCGGTGACGCTGGCATGGGGACGCGAGCGGCCACAGCCGCGCTGGTCGAACAGGACGACGCGGAACACGCGCGGGTCGAAATAGCGCCGCATGGCGGGAGAGCAGCCGCCGCCCGGCCCGCCGTGAAAGACGATGACGGGGATGCCCGAGGGGTTGCCGCACTGCTCGACATAGACCCGATGGCCGTCGCCCATGTCGATCACGCGCTGATCGAAGGGGTCGATCGGCGGGTAAAGGTACTCGACTGCGCGCTTTTGACCTGATCTCTGATCCATCTGCACACTATATACGCCGGGACAGCCCGGAGTCGAAAGGGCAAACAGGAGGCGGCGATGGCGGTTGATACGGTTGATCCGCAGGAAGTGGCCAAGTTCGAGCGCATGGCGGCGGAATGGTGGGACCCGAACGGCAAGTTCAAGCCGCTGCACATGCTGAACCCCTGCCGGCTGGACTATATCACCAGCCAGATCGCCGCCGAGTTCGGACGGGATCTGGCGGGCGCGCTGCCGCTCAAAGGGCTGCGTATCCTGGACATCGGCTGCGGCGGTGGCCTGTTGTCCGAGCCGATGGCGCGGCTGGGGGCCGAGGTTGTGGGCGCGGATGCGGCCGAGCGGAACATTCCGGTGGCCCAGGCTCATGCCAGGCAGTCGGGGCTGGCGATCGACTATCGCCACACGACGGCCGAGGCACTGGCCGCCGCGGGTGAGCAGTTCGATGTGGTGCTGAACATGGAGGTCGTCGAGCATGTCGCCGATCCGCAGGCCTATCTGACCGCCTGCCAGCAGTTGCTGCGCCCTGGTGGCCTGATGATCTGCTCGACGCTGAACCGGAACCCGAAAAGCTTCGTGATGGCGATCATCGGGGCGGAATGGGTGATGCGCTGGCTGCCGAAGGGCACACATGACTGGGCGAAGTTCATCACTCCGGACGA
>PNNE01000130.1 GCA_013824055.1 Rhodobacter sp.
CTTGGCCGAGATCTCGGTCGACTTTTCGGCGGCTTCGATCGCGACTTTCGAGAACTTCTCGGCGAAAGCAGCCTGGGTCTTGAACGCGTTCTGGAACGCCGAAGCGTCAACCGGGAACGAAGCCATCATGTCCTGCATGGTCTTGGCGAAATCGGGGGTCTTGGTCATTTCATTCTCCATGGGGCCAGCGAGGGGGGGTAAGGATCGGCCCGTTTCCTGATCACAGACATATACGTGCTGCGGCGCAGCATTTCAAGTCTTTTTCTGCAATGCAGCAAAACCCCGGGTTGCGCCGGTTAACCCTGCGGAAAGCCGGTGAAATGTCAGAGCGTCGGTTGGGCCACGACGTAGGTGCCGGGCGCGGGGGCCAGCGAATCGGCGGGCTTCCGCGCGGGGATCATCGGGCCGGAGTGGCTTGCCAGCCAGGCACCCCAACGCGGCCACCAGCTGCCCTTGTTGAAGGTGGCGGAGGTGAGCCACGCCTCGGGATCGCCCGCGACGGGGGCGTCACTGGTATAGTGGCCGTACTTGTCCTTGGCGGGCGGGTTGATGATCCCTGCAATGTGGCCGGATTCCGAAAGAAGGAAGGTCTTGTCCTTCGATCCCATCTGCTTGAAGCCGTTGAAGCTGCCGCGCCAGTGGGCGATGTGGTCGGTCTCGCAGGCGATGGCGCAGACCGGAAGCTGGATGTCGGCCAGGCTGACCGGGCGCCCGAAGACCTGGAACTCTCCCTTGGCGAAGCCGTCGCCCTGGCAAAGGCCGCGCAGGTATTCGACGGCCATCTTCGCGGGCAGGTTGGTTCCGTCGCCGTTCCAGTAAAGCAGGTCGAATGCGGGCGGCGCTTCGCCCAGCATGTAGGACTTGATGGCGGGAGTGTAGATCAGGTCGTTCGAACGCAGGAAGCTGAAGGTCTTGCTCATGAACAGCTTCGACAGCATCCCGTCGCGTTCGGTCTGCCGCTCGATGCCGTCGACGAAATCGTCGTTGAGGAAGACGCCAACCTCGCCCGGGTCGGAGAAATCGGTGAGGGTGGTGAAGAAGGTGGCGGTCTTCACCGTCTGGTCGCCCGCCTTTTGCAGGTGCGCAAGGGTCAGGCCCAGGCTCGTGCCCGCGATGCAGTAGCCCACGGCGTTGATCTGCGGCTCCCCGGTGATGCGGCGGACTTCGGCCATGGCGCGGAGATAGCCGTCGCGGATGTAGTCGTCCATCGCGGTCCCGGCATAGCTGGCGTCAGGGTTGACCCAGGAGACGACGAACAGGGTAAAGCCCTGGTCCACGATCCACTTGATCAGCGAATTCGCCGGCTTGAGGTCCATCACGTAGAACTTGTTGATCCAGGGCGGGAAGATCAGCAGCGGCGTCTTGTGGACCTTGTCCGTGGTGGGCGCATACTGGATCAGCTCCAGCATCCGGTTGCGGTAGACGACTTCGCCCGGGGTGGTGGCGATGTTCCGGCCGACGTGGAAGGCCTCTCTGTCGGCCAGCGTCACCAAGAGATCGCCCTGGTTCGATTCGATGTCGCGGACCAGGTTTTCCAGCCCCTGGACAAGGGATTCGCCGTCGGTTTCGACCGCCTTTTCCAGCGCCTCGGGGTTGGTGCCGAGGAAATTCGTTGGTGAAAACATGTCGACAATCTGTTTCGTGAAATACTCTACCCGGCGACGATCCTCGGGGGTCAGCGTCTCCATGTCACCGACAGCGTTGCTGATCGCCTCGGAGTTCA
>PNNE01000045.1 GCA_013824055.1 Rhodobacter sp.
CAAAGCCAAGCGGATCAGCCGCCGTTCCTGGCCAGCCACTCGGTCATCCATTTGATCTCGGTTTCCTGGGCCGCGATGATCGCCTCGGCCAGCTTCTTCACTTCGGGATCGGTGCCATGCTCCAGCACGATTCTGGCCATCTCGACCGCGCCCTGATGATGCGGGATCATGCCCTTGATGAAATCGACATCGGCGTTGCCTGTGTATTCCAGCATCATGTTCTGGTGCATCCGGTCATTGGCCTCCATGAAAGCCATCGAGGCCGGGCTCTTGTCGCCCATCATGTGACCCTCATGCCCGGTTTCCTGTGCCAGGACGGGCAGGGGGCTGGCAAGGCTGGCGGCAAGGATGAGGCGCTTCAACATGGTCGGTCTCCTGCTTCTGATGCGACGGTGATCCCACCTTCCCATCGGGGAAGGAAACTCATTTCGGCGTGAGCGGAAATGCAGCAACGCGCCCATTGTTCCCCATCTGTGCACGACGGACGCCGATCTGTGCGGCCAGGGGCGGCTTCTGCCCCTTTCCGACCGGGGATCGGGGGCGTATGTTTGCAGCAATTGCGCAGGAAAGGCAGGCAGTGCAGGTGAGCAAGCACAAGCGGCACCGTCCCGTCGTCGGGATCATCGGCAACAGCTACCTGATCAACAACAGCTATCCCGCCCATTCCAGCGGGACGATGAACACGGCTGCCGTGGCCGAGGTTGCAGGCGCCGTGCCGCTGATCATCCCCTCGGACCCGCGCTATGTCGGGGTCGACGAGCTTCTCGAGCTTTGCGACGGCTTCCTCTTGACCGGCGGCCGTCCCAACGTCCACCCCAGCGAATACGGCGAGGAGGAGACCCCCGCCCACGGCGCCTTCGACCGGGGCCGTGACGCGGTCACGCTGCCCCTGATCCGCGCCTGCGTCGATCGGGGCCAGCCCTTCCTTGGCATCTGCCGCGGCTTTCAAGAGGTGAACGTGGCGCTTGGCGGCACGCTTCATCCCGAAATCCGCGACCTGCCGGGCCGGATGAACCACCGCATGCCCCCCGACGGCACCCTGGAGGAATGCTTTGCGCTTCGCCACAGCGTCAGCTTCACCGAGGGCGGGGTCTTTCACAAGCTGATGGGCGCGCGCGAGGTGATGACGAACACGCTGCACGGCCAGGGCATCGCGCGGGCGGGCTGCCGGATCGTGATCGACGGCCACGCGCCCGACGGCACCCCGGAAGCGATCTATGTCAAGGACGCGCCGGGCTTCACCCTGTCGGTCCAGTGGCATCCAGAGTGGAATGCCGGCAATGATCCGGTCTCGCGCCCCCTGTTCCAGGCCTTCGGCCAGGCGGTCGCCGCCTGGGCCAAGGGGATACGTCCCGCGGCACTGGCGCGGTCCGCCTGATTTGATCCGGATCAGGGCGCGGCTTTCCCGTCCGTGCCAGGAAGGTGCATCCTGAAGGGAGACAGCCATGCACCTGCTCATCGCTTACGCCACCACAGACGGCCAGACCCGCAAGATCGCCCGCTTTGCCGCCGACCGGCTGGCGGGGCAGGGTCATGCGGTCGAATTGCTGAACGTCGAGGACGCCGAGGGCCTTGACCTGTCCCGCTTTGACGGCGCGATCCTTGCAGGCTCGCTGCACGCCGGGGGCTACCAGAAGACGCTTGCCCGTTTCGCCAGGGACGCCGCGGTCGAACTCGCGCTGATGCCGACGAT
>PNNE01000146.1 GCA_013824055.1 Rhodobacter sp.
TGCTCGCGGAGCTGCCGGCCCAGCTGACTCAGGGCAATGTCGACTGGGCCATAGGTCAGCTAAATGTCAGCCGATCCACGCTTTTTCGTCTGGTGAAGCAGTTCCGCGAGGACGGGCGGACCAGTGCACTTCTGCCGGACACCCGGGGCCCCAAACCTGGCATGCAGCCGCTGGACCCGGCGGTGGAAGAGATCGTGTCTCGCCACTTCAAGGGGCTTTATGCTACGCGCCGCAAACCCACCAGGACGCGGTTCTGGCGGGAGGTCGCCGCCGATTGTCGGGCTCAAGGGCTGGCACCGCCCTCGATCCGTCGTCTGGGGCGCTGGCTGGAGCAACATGACCAGGCTAAGCTGGTGGCCCGGCGAGAGGGCAAGGACAAGGCCGACCGGCGCTATCTGGCCACGCCTGGGGGGCTGGTCGCCAACGATCCGCTGGATATCGTCCAGATCGACCACACCAAGGCTGACGTGACAGTGGTAGATCCAGTGACACGACGGCCGCTCGGTCGGCCTACGCTGACGGTCGCGATCGACGTGAATACCCGCATGGTTCTGGGGTTTTACCTGTCGCTGGAGCCGCCATCGCTGTTGGCCGTCGCACTGTGTCTGACCCATACGGTTATGGACAAATCGCATTGGCTCACCGCGCGTGGGATCAGCACGGATTGGCTAACGCGGGGCATCCCGAACGCGATTTATGTGGACAATGGCGCGGAATTCCATGCCCGCGCCTTCGGGCTCGCTTGCTCTGAGTACCAGATCGATCTGCAGCACCGCCCGCCGGGCACACCGCGCTATGGCGGCCATATTGAGCGGCTGATCGGCACGATGATGGGGGCGGTACACCTCCTGCCCGGGTCGCATTTCTCGAACATTTTCGAGCGCGGCGACCTTGATGCCGAGGCCGAGGCGGTGATGACCCTCAATGAGCTGGAAACCTGGCTGGCGCTTGAAATCACCGGCTCCTACCACGCGCGCGTGCACAGCGCGCTGGAAACCACGCCTGCGGCGGCCTGGGCGGCGCGGGCAGACCAGGCCAGACTTCGCATGCCGGCCGATCTCAGGCAGTTCCTGGTCGATTTCCTGCCCTCCGAGCAGCGCGTTTTGCAGCGCGATGGCCTGCATCTCTTCCACATCCGCTATTGGGCGGACGAGTTGCGCTGGCTGATGGGCCGGGAAAGCCGCAGATTCACGCTTAAATACGATCCGCGTGATCTTTCGCGCGTCTTTGTGCTGACCGAGAACGGGATCATCGAAGCGAGACCCGCGGATCTGACACGGCCTGCGATCACGCTCTGGGAGCACCGCGCGGCGCGACGCGCTTTGCGCGAGGCCGGGCGCCGGTCGGTAGATGAGGAGCTGATTTTCAGGACGATCGAGGCGCAGCGCGACCTCGTCGACAGCGCCGAGCGGCAGACTAAGACGATACGGCGCCATCAGGCGCGGCGGTCGCATCTCGCCCCTCTGCCAATGATCGATGTGACACCGGATATCGCCGCGCGAGAAGCCCTGCCTGTGCCGGAAGGGGAGGGGAGCTCGTTCCTCAGCCACCCCGGTTTCAAGGTCGAGGAGTGGTACGAGGATGACTGAGTTCCCGCATCTCTATCCGGGAGCCGGCAAGATCGCCGCACTCAGCGCTGAGGAGCGCATTCACCGGATCCGCGCCGACCGCTGGGTCTCCTATCCCAGGGCC
>PNNE01000305.1 GCA_013824055.1 Rhodobacter sp.
ATCCGGGTTCTGAAACAGGATGCCAAGTGCTGCCAGCGCCGCCTTCCGGTCGGCGAAGGGGTCGACGCCATCCACCCGGACCGTGCCCGTGTCGGCAGCGATCAGCCCGGCGATCAGCCGCAGCAGCGTGGTCTTGCCGGATCCGTTGCGCCCCAGGATGCCGATCCGCGCTTCGGTCAGGCGCAGGTCAAGCCCGTCCAGCACGACGCGGCCGCCCAGCCTGACGCTGGCGCTGGCAAGCTCGATGCCGGGGGAAAGCGTGGACATATGCGGACCTGGTGCGGTTTGTCCGCCCTTCTAGCCGCTTCACCCCTGGTCCGGAAGGGGTCTGCCCCGGCCCGCATCCGGGCCGGGGCAAGGGATATTAGCGGCAGTCCGCGATGAAACGGTTGCCGAACTGGTCGCGGTAGTAGCACTTGCCGGTCCGCTGCGGCACAGGGCCAAGCAGCTGCGAGGCCGCCACGCCGACCACGGCGCCGACGATGGCGCCCTTTTCGCGGTCCTCGCCCGACGACACCGCCGCACCGACGGCAGCGCCGCCCACGGCTCCCAGCGCCGCATTCTGCTCGGCAGGCGTGCAGGCCGCGATCGGCAGGGTCAGAGGGGAAGGATCAGAAGAAAGCGTTTCATGGTGTTGCTCCAAACATGAGTCTGCGGACGGACAGTACCTGTCTGACCGCGGCCTTGCGCCATGAAATTGGCACGATGCGCGGAAACCGACCGATCCGTTGCTGGCTGTACAACCCGCGACGGGCGAAAGGGTTCCGCTTTGGCCACGACTGCGGCCACTACTGCCGCGCTGCCGCGATGGACGCTTCCAGAATGTCCATCGCTTCGGCAAAGTGGGCGTCAGGGATGGTGATTGGTGCCAGGAAGCGAACAACGTTGCCGTAGACCCCGCAGGTCAGCAGCAGCAGCCCGCGCTTCAGCGCCTCCAGCCGCACACGCCCGGTAAAGCCCGCGTCGGGCTCCTTGGTGCCCGGATTGGCGAATTCGACCGCGACCATGAAGCCCGGACCGCGGATGTCGATGATCTCGGGCGCGGTGGCGCGGATCGCCTCCAGCCGCTGCTTCAGCCGCGATCCCAGCTCATTGGCGCGGGCGCAGAGGTCTTCCTCCTCGATCACGTCCAGGACGGCGTTGGCCGCCGCGATCCCCAGCGGGTTGCCCGCATAGGTCCCGCCCAGGCCGCCCGGATTGGCCGCATCCATCAGCTCGGCGCGGCCCGTGACCGCCGCCAGCGGCAGGCCACCGGCCAGGCCCTTGGCCATCGTGGTCAGGTCGGCGGCCACGCCATGTGTCTCCATCGCGAACAGCGCCCCGGTCCGCGCGAAGCCGGTCTGCACCTCGTCCGCGATCATCACGATGCCGTGCTGGTCGCACAGGGCGCGGATCGCCTTCACCAGGTCGGTGGGGGCCGGATAGAAACCGCCCTCGCCCTGCACCGGCTCGAAGATGATCGCGGCGACGCGGGCCGGGTCGAGATCGGCCTTGAACAGCTTCTCGATCCCCGCCATCGCGTCCTTGGTGGAAATCCCGTGCGGCGCCATCGGGAAGGGGACGTGGAAGACGTCGGGCATCATCGCGCCGAACCCCTTCTTGTAGGGCTCGACCTTGCCGGTCAGGCTCATCCCCATGAAGGTCCGGCCGTGAAAGCCGCCGCCAAAGGCGATGACGGCGTTGCGG
>PNNE01000203.1 GCA_013824055.1 Rhodobacter sp.
TGATCCAGGGCGCGTTTCTGCGCTTCGAACTGGTCGTGCAGGGCTTCCACGTCCTTGGCTTCGGTCTCTTCGCCAAGGGCCAGTTGCCACCACTGGCCGCGCGACAGCGTGCCCAGCAGGTCTTCGTCGATGGTGGACCCGGCCTTGATGCCTTTCGGCCCCTTCACGGCGGTCTTGCCCATGATCAGGGACTTGAGGCGCGCATAGATGTTGCGCTCCAGGATCGCGAGTTCGTCGTCGCGGTCGCGGGCAAGGCGTTCGACTTCCTCACGCTCGATCTGCAGGGCGCGTTCGTCCTTGTCGACGCCGTGGCGGTTGAAGACGCGCACTTCGACGATGGTGCCGAAGGCCCCCGGCGGCAGGCGCAGCGAGGTATCGCGGACGTCCGACGCCTTTTCACCGAAGATGGCGCGGAGGAGCTTTTCTTCCGGCGTCATCGGGCTTTCGCCCTTGGGGGTGATCTTGCCGACCAGGATGTCGCCCGGCTGAACCTCGGCCCCGATATAGACGATGCCCGCCTCGTCGAGGTTGCGCAGGGCTTCCTCGCCGACGTTCGGGATGTCGCGGGTGATCTCTTCCGGGCCAAGCTTGGTGTCACGGGCGGCGACTTCGTATTCCTCGATGTGGATCGAGGTGAAGACGTCGTCGCGCAGGATGCGTTCCGAGATCAGGATCGAGTCTTCGTAGTTGTAGCCGTTCCAGGGCATGAAGGCGACGACCACGTTCCGGCCCAGGGCCAGTTCGCCCATGTCGGTGCAGGGGCCATCGGCCACCACTTCGCCGCGCTTCACGGTGTCGCCCACCTTCACCAGCGGGCGCTGGTTGATGCAGGACGACTGGTTGGACCGCTTGAACTTGCGCAGACGGTAGATGTCGACGCCCGGCTCGCCGGGTTCCAGCATTTCCGTCGCGCGGACAACGATACGCGTCGCGTCGACCTGGTCGATCACGCCAGCGCGGCGGGCCATGATGGCCGCGCCACTGTCACGCGCGACCACGGCCTCGATCCCGGTGCCCACGAAGGGAGCATCGGATTGCAGCAAGGGCACCGCCTGACGCTGCATGTTCGAGCCCATGAGGGCGCGGTTGGCGTCGTCGTTTTCCAGGAACGGGATCAGCGAGGCCGCAACCGACACCAGCTGCTTCGGCGACACGTCGATCAGGTCCACCGAATCCGGCGGGTTCAGCATGAATTCCCCGGCCTTCCGGCTGGAGATCAGCTCTTCGGTGAACCGCCCCTCGGCGTCCTGACCGGCGTTGGCCTGGGCGACGGTGTGGCGCATTTCCTCGGTGGCCGACATGTAGACGACCTCGTCAGTCACCTTGCCGTCGATCACCTTGCGATACGGGGTCTCGATGAAGCCGTACTTGTTCACCCGCGCAAAGGTGGCAAGGCTGTTGATCAGGCCGATGTTCTGGCCTTCCGGGGTCTCGATCGGGCACATCCGGCCGTAGTGGGTCGGGTGGACGTCGCGGACCTCGAAGCCGGCGCGTTCGCGGGTCAGACCGCCCGGCCCAAGGGCCGAGAGACGGCGCTTGTGCGTGACTTCCGACAAGGGGTTGGTCTGGTCCATGAACTGCGACAGCTGCGACGAGCCGAAGAATTCGCGCACCGCAGCGGCAGCGGGTTTCGCGTTGATCAGGT
>PNNE01000386.1 GCA_013824055.1 Rhodobacter sp.
AAGACCACGATGATCTATGTCACCCACGACCAGGTCGAAGCCATGACGATGGCCGACAAGATCGTCGTGCTGAACGCAGGCCGGATCGAACAGGTCGGCGCGCCGCTGGATCTGTACAACCACCCCCGCAACCTGTTCGTCGCGGGCTTCATCGGCAGCCCGAAGATGAACCTGATCGAAGGCGCCGAGGCTGCGAAGCACAACGCCCACACCATCGGCATCCGTCCCGAGCATATCGCCGTGGGCGATGGCCCGTGGGAGGGTGTCGTGGGCCTGTCGGAGCATCTTGGCTCGGACAGCTTCCTGAAAGTGGCCGTCGATGGCATCGGCACCCTGACCGTCCGCGCTCCGGGAGAGGTTCACGCCCGCCACGGCGACCGCATCCGGCTGGCCCCCTCGGGCAAGATCCACCGCTTTGACACGAATGGACTGGCGATATGAGACTTGCAGGAAAAACCGCCCTCGTCACCGGAGGCGCTCGTGGCATCGGTCTGGCCTTTGTCGAGGCCTACCTGCGCGAAGGCGCGCGGGTGGCGATTGCCGACGTGAGCGGCGCGCAGGATGCGGCGGCAAAGCTGGGCGACAAGGCGCTGGGGGTCACGATGGACGTGACCGACCAGGCCTCGATCGACGCGGGCGTGAAGGCGGCGGCGGATTGGGGCGGGGGGATCGACATCCTGCTGAACAACGCGGCGATCTTCGATCTGGCGCCCATCGTCGACATCACGCGGGCCAGCTATGACAGGCTTTTCGCGGTGAACGTCGCGGGGACGCTGTTTCCCTTGCAGGCGGTGGCGAAGCTGATGATCGCGCAAGGTCGTGGCGGCAAGATCATCAACATGGCGTCGCAGGCCGGGCGGCGGGGTGAGGCGCTGGTCGGGGTCTACTGCGCCTCCAAGGCCGCGGTCATCAGCCTGACCCAGTCGGCGGGGCTGGACCTGATCAAGCACAGGATCAACGTGAACGGCATCGCGCCGGGCGTGGTGGACACGCCGATGTGGGACGCGGTGGATGCCCTGTTCGCAAAGTATGAGGGCAAGCCCAAGGGCCAGAAGAAGCGCGAAGTCGGCGAGGCTGTCCCCTATGGCCGCATGGGCCGCCCCGAGGACATGACCGGCGCGGCCGTGTTCCTTGCCTCGTCCGAATCCGATTACATCGTCGCCCAGACGTTGAACGTCGACGGCGGAAACTGGATGAGCTGAGCCATGACCGTGCAAATGCCGTCCTACGACCGTTCCAAGCTGACCCCCGGCATCGTCCACATCGGGCTGGGCAACTTTCACCGCGCGCATATGGCCGTCTACCTGGACGACCTGTTCGGCATGGGTCTTGACCACGACTGGGCGATCCTGGGGGCCGGGGTGCGCGAGGGCGACGCGCGGATGCGGGATGCCTTGAAGGCCCAGGGTTGCCTCTCGACGGTGATCGAGCTGGACCCCAAGGGCAAATCGGCCCGGCGGGTGGGGTCGATGATCGACTTCCTGCCGGTGGAACCGGACAACGCGGCGCTGATCGCGGCGATGTCGCGGCCGGAAATCCGCATCGTCAGCCTGACGGTGACAGAGGGCGGCTATTTCATCAATCCGGCGACCGGAGAGTTTGATCCCTCCCATCCCGAAATCGCGGCGGA
>PNNE01000124.1 GCA_013824055.1 Rhodobacter sp.
AAAAGGTCAATCTCGGCCATGAACTCCAGATAGTCGCCGGGCCGCACGGGCGAGGCCTTCATGAAGTACTGCCCGGTGTCGCGGGTGAACCCGGTGCACATGAAGACGTTCAGCACGTCATGCACATGCAGTTCGGCCGCGTGCAGCGGCAGGCCCGACTGCGCCGCCACCGCCCGCGTCAGGTTGGATGGCAGCAGTGGTGATACTGATCGCCGCCAGAAACAGCGCATGGGTATAGGGATCGCAGCGGGTGCCGATGACGTCATGCACCGAGCCGCCAAAGGCGTCGAAGCCGTACCAGTCCAGCGTATCGTCGGTGATCGTCGCCATCGGGCGCAGCCAGGGCAGGCAGGACCACATCCGGTCCCCCGTCGACAGATGCGTGCCATGCAAGGCCCGGGTCTTGCCGCTGAAGAACCGCTCGCCCAGGTTGCCCGCCGCAAAAAGGTTCAGGTCCCCCACCTGCGGCCCCTCGATGCTGACGATGCGGAAGAACCAGCCTGCCGGGACCTCGAACGTCCGCGCCTCACGCGGCGGCACCAGCACCTCCTGGACCAGGCTCCACCCCTCGCGCGCCGCGCGGCAGGCCGCAAGGTCGGGGCGCGGCAGGCCTTCGACCGGGTAGCAGATGACCGGCCGGATGCCCTTGCGGGCGACGGCGTCGGGCGGGGCGGGGTGTTCGGGATGGTCCAGCTTCATGCGCCAAGGCTTGCCAGAATCCACGCCTGCCGCAAGCGGCGATTTCTTCAGGGAAACCCCTAGCGGTCCACCCGCAGACAGTCCCGCGGCTCTGCGCCCCGCGCCACGGCCCCGCAGGCCACGCAATGCCAGTGATCCGGCGCCACGCTGCGATCCAGTCGCCAGCGGCAATTTCGCGTCAGCGTCGACTTGCGCCGGGCAAGCCACAGATACAGGAACACCGACACCGCCAGGACCAGCAGCAACAGCGGCATCAGCGCACCAGCCGGTCCCGCAGCCGCGCCAGCAGCGCGTCGACCTGCGCCGCATCGTCCAGCCGCGCCTTGTGGTGCGCGTCCCCGAAATCCGCCACCACCTCCGGGTCGATCTGGGCGGCCCGGAACTCTTCGCCCAGTGCCGCCAGCAGTTGCGCCACGTGCCAGGCATAGCCGGACTCGTCCATCCAGATCCGGTTCTTCGCGTGCAGCTTGGCGGCCAGCCCGGTCATCACCTGGGCAAACTCGTCTCCCGAGCCGAAGTCCGGCAGGTCCAGCGGATCAGACAACCCGCTCGACCATCATCTTCTTGATCTCGGCAATCGCCTTGGCCGGGTTCAGCCCCTTCGGGCAGGTCTTGGCGCAGTTCATGATCGTGTGGCAGCGATAGAGCTTGAACGGGTCTTCCAGTTCATCCAGCCGCTCGCCCGTCGCCTCGTCCCGTGAATCGATGATCCAGCGATAGGCATGCAGCAGCGCGGCGGGACCAAGGTAGCGGTCGCTGTTCCACCAGTAGGACGGGCAGGACGTCGAACAGCACGCGCACATCACGCATTCATAAAGCCCGTCCAGCCTGGAGCGATCCTCGATCGACTGCTTCCATTCCCTGGCCGGGCGGTTGGTCTTCGTCTCCAGCCACGGCATGATCGACGCATGCTGGGCGT
>PNNE01000135.1 GCA_013824055.1 Rhodobacter sp.
TGCGTAACCTCTCCGCCAACCCGCCGCGAAGGTGGGGGAGGGATAGCGGATAGGACGGGCGGCTGCAAGGGGTTCCTCTGGCCGGGGCGCAGGCTTGACTTGGGGTCGGGCCACGGTGATTGTCGGCGCCAGTCGGCCAGGGGCGCGGGGCGCGTGCAGAAGATCCTCATCACCGGAAGCGCGGGCTTCATCGGCTTTCACCTGGCACGGCACCTTCTGGCGGCAGGCCACCGGGTGCATGGCTACGACGGGATGACGCCCTATTATGACATCACGCTGAAGCAAAAGCGCCATGCGATCCTGCAGGCGATGCCCGGTTTCACGGCGACCGAAGCGATGGTCGAGGATGTCGCGACGCTGGACCGCATCGGCGCCGATTTTGCGCCCGACGTCATCATCCACCTCGCCGCTCAGGCCGGGGTGCGCTACAGCCTGACGCATCCAAGATCCTATATCGAGACGAATTTCACCGGCAGTTTCAATGTGTTGGAGCTGGCAAAGCGGCAAGGGGTCAAGCATCTTCTGATCGCCTCCACCTCGTCGGTCTATGGCGCGAGCCCTGAAATGCCGTTCCATGAGACCGACCGCACCGACCACCCGCTGACCGTCTATGCCGCCACCAAGAAGGCAGTCGAGGCGCTGTCGCATTCCTACGCGCACCTGTGGGGCCTGCCGGTCACGCTGTTCCGCTTCTTCACCGTCTATGGCGAATGGGGCCGCCCGGACCTTGCCTACTTCAAGTTCGCCAAGGCCATCCTGCAAGGCGAACCCATCGACGTCTACAACCACGGCGAGCTGTGGCGCGACTTCACCGCGGTCGAGGATCTGGTCGAGGGGGTGGCTCGTCTGATCCCGCTGGCTCCGTCGCTTCCCGCCGTGCGGGGGAAGCCGGTCGAGGGCGACAGCCTCAGCCCGGTCGCGCCGCACCGGATCGTCAATGTCGGCAACAGCGACAAGGTCCACCTGATGCAGTTCATCGCGACGCTTGAAACCCTGCTTGGGCGCAAGGCGATCTGCAACTTCCTGCCGATGCAGCCCGGCGACGTGCCTGCAACCTGGGCTGACTGCTCGCTGCTTGAACGCCTGACCGGCTTTCGCCCCGAGACGGACCTTGCCACCGGCCTTGGCCGCTTTGTAGACTGGTACCGCGCGTATTATCGGGCCTGACTGGACCTATCAGCGACAGGCGTCTGGTCCTAAGGTCCAAGCGCCCTTTCCCCGATGATACCGCGCGAAACGCATTCGAAAGGACGGCCCCATGGAAGGCTTCGCAGGATTGAACGACATCGGGCAAGTGGTCGAGGCCGACCGCGCCCATGTCTGGCACCACCTCTCGCAGCACAAGCAGTACGAAACCGTCGATCCCCGGGTGATCGTCGAAGGCAAGGGGATGCGGGTCTGGGACGCCAAGGGCAAGGAGCACATCGACGCGGTCTCGGGCGGGGTCTGGACCGTCAACGTCGGCTATGGCCGTGAATCCATCGCCAATGCCGTGCGCGACCAGCTGATCAAGCTGAACTACTTCGCCGGGTCGGCAGGTACGATCCCCGGCGCGGTCTTCTCGAAACGGCTGATCGAAAAGATGCCGGGCCTGTCCCGCGTCTACTATTCGAACTCGGG
>PNNE01000261.1 GCA_013824055.1 Rhodobacter sp.
CCCCATGACCATCAAGGAAATCTTCGACAGCATGGCCTACGGCCCCGCCCCCGAATCCGCGACCGAGGCCCTCGCCTGGATCGCCCGGCACAATGGCAGCTTCGGCCACTTCATCGACGGCGCCTTCACCAAACCGGGTGAGACCTTCGCCACCGCCAATCCCGCCACTGGCAAACCCCTCGCTCGGGTCACCCAGGGCACCCAGGCTGACATCGCCGCCGCCGTCGCAGCCGCCGGCCGCGCCCAGCCGAAATGGGCCGCCCTCCCCGCCCACAAACGCGCGCAACTCCTTTACGCCCTCGCGCGCCTCACCCAGAAACACGCCCGCCTCCTCGCCGTGCTGGAAACCCTCGACAACGGCAAACCGATCCGCGAAAGCCGCGACATCGACCTCCCCCTGGTCGCCCGCCACTTCTCCTATCACGCGGGCCTGGCCCAGCTTCTGCCGTCCGAACACCCCGACCTCCAACCCTTGGGCGTCTGCGGCGCGATCATCCCCTGGAACTTCCCGCTGCTGATGCTTGCCTGGAAGGTCGCCCCGGCCCTCGCCGCCGGCAACACCATCGTCCTCAAACCCGCCGAATACACCCCCCTCACCGCCCTCCTCTTCGCCGAGATCAGCCGCGAGGCGGGCCTGCCCAAGGGCGTGCTCAACATCGTCACCGGCGACGGCACGACCGGGGCCGCGCTGGTCGAAGCCTCCGTCGACAAGATCGCCTTCACCGGCTCCACCTCGGTCGGCAAGCGCATCCGCGAGGCGACCGCGGGCACCGGCAAGGCCCTCACCCTGGAGCTTGGCGGCAAATCCCCCTGCATCGTCTTCGACGACGCCGACCTTGACAGCGCCATCGAAGGCCTCGTCGATGCGATCTGGTTCAATCAGGGCCAGGTCTGCTGCGCCGGCTCTCGCCTGCTGGTCCAGGAAGGCATCGCCCCCCGCTTCTACGCCAAGCTGAAACGCCGGATGGACGGGTTGCGGATCGGCGACCCCCTCGACAAGGCCATCGACATCGGCGCCATCGTCGACCCCATCCAGCTTGACACCATCACCCGCCTCGTCCGCGACAACCCGCAAGGCGAGCACTACCAGGCCCCTTGCCCGCTGCCCGCGCAGGGCTGCTTCTACCCCCCCACCCTGATCACCGGCCTCGGCAGCGCCTCCCCCCTCATGCAGGAAGAGATCTTCGGCCCCGTCCTCGTCGCCATGACCTTCCGCACGCCCGAGGAAGCCGTGGCCTTGGCCAACAACACCCGCTACGGCCTTGCCGCGACGCTGTGGACCGAGAACATCAACCTCGCCCTCGACATCGCCCCCAAACTCAAGGCCGGAGTCGTCTGGGTCAACGCCACCAACCTCTTCGACGCCGCCGCAGGCTTCGGCGGCGTCCGCGAGAGCGGTTTCGGGCGCGAAGGCGGATGGGAGGGTCTGATGGCCTACCTCAAACCCGCCGCGAAATCCGCGCTTCTCAAACCCACAACCGCACCAGCGGCCCCCACCGACCCGCAAGTCGACACGCTCGACCGCACCGCCAAGCTGTACATCGGCGGCAAACAGGCCCGCCCGGACAGCGGCTACTCGCAACCCGTCTACAGCCCG
>PNNE01000315.1 GCA_013824055.1 Rhodobacter sp.
ACTTAGAAGGTCCTTGCTCTATCCAGTTGAGCTATGAGCCCGCGCCCCCTGCTTTTGCGACAGGGAAAAAGATCAGGCAAGCACCTTCGTCATGAAGACCGAGTTCGGATCGTCCGCGTAGCCCTCGAAGGGCGGGCAGTCCTTGAACCCGGCCCGGGCATAAAGCGCCCGCGCCGCGACGAACGTGGGCTGCACCCCGGTTTCAAGGGACAGCCGCGTGAACCCGTCCGCCCGCGCCCTGGCGACCAGATGGTCCAGCATCGCCTTGGACAGCCCCCGCCCGCGCGCTTCGGTCAGGACATGCATCGACTTGATCTCGGCATGGTCGGCGTCGATCCGCTTGAACGCGCCCATGGCCAGCGGCTTGCCTGCGTCGCGCAGCACGAAGAACCGGATGCCGGGTGCTGCCAGCGCGCCCTTGTCCATCATGTGGATCGATTCTGGCGGCGTGTCGGCATGCATGTCCGCCGTGTGCCGGTCGAACAGAAGCGACAGGTCAGCTGTCAGCGGATGCTCTTCGGCAATCGAGACCGCCATTCAATGCGTCCAGGCGCCCTTGCGGTCGGTGGCGAAGTTCTCGCCGTAGCCGCGGGACCGGATGACCGGCTTGCGGGGCTTTGGTTCGATCAGGTCATAGGCGATGCCATTTTCGGCCGCATAAGCCTCGGCAGCGGCGCGGGTTTCGAACTTCAGCCGAACCTGGCTTTGCGTATCGCTGGACGAGGTCCACCCCATCAGCGGGTCCACCTCACGCTCGGAGGCCGGGGCAAAGTCAAGCACCCACTGGTGGGTCTTGGCAGAGCCGGACTGCATGGCGGTCTTGGCAGGCTGGTAGATGCGGGCGCGCATGGGAATCCTCCGAACGTGTCCCGTATATCTCAATGCTTTGGGCAAAGCGCAAGCGCCGGAAAGGCCAACATCTGAAAGGCCGCCATCTGAAAGGCCAGCATCTGAAAAGACTGTCGGTCGGCGTCTGGGACTGTGGGGTGGGGTAGGGTCGACGCCGACCGACAGCTTCAGTTGCTGCTTGCCCGATCAGTCTTGCGCAACTTGCAAGGGAAATCAACTTAAAGTTGTGCGCCCTTGACGGAATTCTGGACCTGGCGCTGCCGCAGCCGGATGATCCGATAGCTGTTGAAGCGCCGGAACGCCTCGGAGGTTCGGCTGGTGCCGGTCAGCCGCTGCATCAGGTTCTCGCGCCGCTTTCGCGACAGGAACAGGCCGATGGCCTTTCCCAGCGCCCAATGCGCCCTGGGCCGCTTGCCGCGAATCTCGTCCGAAACGCGCGTGACACCGTGACCCAGGACGTGAAAGAGCCGCTGCTCCAGGTCGATGGATGGCGCGACGGCGTCGGTGATTTCCTCTTCGGCATCGACCGTGAAGGCCGAGGCGTCGACCGCCGCCCGGAACGCCACCAGCGGATGCCCGCCACCCGCTGCGGCCCGTGGACATGGCGGCCCTTGTAGGCCTCGGTCCGGAAGCAGTCGGCGATCAGCACCTGCCCGCCCGGCGCCAGCAGTCGCGCGCATTTCGGCAGGCTTTCGGACAACGGGATGTACTGAAAGCTTTCCGAGAAGAGGCACAGGTC
>PNNE01000323.1 GCA_013824055.1 Rhodobacter sp.
AAGGCCCAGCTTGTCGACCTCGCGCTTGTAGACGGCCAGCTTGTCGGTGAGGTGGATGTCGCAGTTCATCACCGCCGCCATGAACTCGGCCGGATAGTTGGCTTTCAGGTAGGCGGTCTGGTAGCTGACCACGGCATAGGCGGCGGCGTGGGACTTGTTGAAGCCGTAGTTGGCGAATTTCTCCAGCAGGTCGAACACCTCTCCGGCCTTGGCGGCGTCGATCCCGTGCGTGGCCTTCGCGCCCTGGATGAACTTTGGCCGTTCACGGGCCATTTCCTCGGGGTTCTTCTTGCCCATCGCGCGGCGGAGGAGGTCGGCGCCGCCCAGCGAATAGCCAGCCATGACCTGGGCGATCTGCATCACCTGTTCCTGGTAGACGATGATGCCCTGGGTTTCGGCCAGGATGTGGTCGATGGTCGGGTGGATCGATTCCAGCTGGCGCAGGCCGTTCTTCACCTCGCAATAGGTCGGGATGTTCTCCATCGGGCCGGGGCGATAAAGGGCGACGAGGGCGACGATATCCTCGATGCAGGTGGGCTTCATCCGCCGCAGCGCGTCCATCATGCCCGAGCTTTCCACCTGGAAGACGGCAACGGTCCTGGCGGCGGCATAAAGGTCGTAAGCGGGCTTGTCGTCCAGCGGGACCAGGTTGATGTCGAAGCTGATGCCGCGCAGGGCCAGCAGGTCCATCGCGTTCTGGATCACGGTCAGGGTCTTCAGCCCCAGGAAGTCGAACTTGACCAGGCCCGCCGCTTCCACCCATTTCATGTTGAACTGGGTGGCGGGCATGTCGGACCGCGGGTCGCGGTAAAGCGGCACCAGCTGGTCCAGCGGGCGGTCGCCGATCACGACGCCCGCGGCATGGGTCGAGGCGTTGCGGTAGAGGCCTTCGATCTTTTCGGCGTAGTCCAGCAGGCGCGCGACGACCTCTTCCTTCTTCGCCTCGCGCAGGCGGGGTTCATCGGCCAGCGCCTTGGTGATGCTGACCGGCTTCACCCCTTCCAGCGGGATCATCTTCGACAGCTTGTCGACCTGCCCGTAGGACAGTTGCAGCACGCGGCCCACGTCGCGGACGGCGGCCTTCGACAGAAGCGCGCCGAAGGTGATGATCTGGGCCACCTTGTCGCGGCCATACTTGTTCTGGACGTAGGTGATGACCTCTTCGCGGCGGTCCATGCAGAAGTCGATGTCGAAGTCGGGCATCGACACGCGTTCGGGGTTCAGGAACGCTCGAACAGCAGCGCATAGCGCAGGGGGTCAAGGTCGGTGATCGTCAGCGCATAGGCGACAAGGCTGCCCGCGCCGGACCCCCGGCCCGGGCCGACGGGAATGTTGTGGTCCTTGGCCCATTTGATGAAGTCGGCCACGATCAGGAAATAGCCGGGAAAGCCCATCTTCTCGATGATCCCAAGCTCGAAATCCAGGCGGGCCTGGTATTCCTGGGGCGTGGCGGAATGGGGGATGACCGCAAGGCGGGCCTGCAGGCCTTGGTTGGCCTGACGGCGCAGCTCGTTCACCTCGTCATCGGCGAACTTCGGCAGGATCGGCTTGCGCTTCTGCACCGCATAGGCGCAGCGTC
>PNNE01000348.1 GCA_013824055.1 Rhodobacter sp.
CCGTAGAATTCGGCGAGGGCGAGACCATCCGCTCGATCATCGCGGGCGACACGGTCGGCTTTCAGTTCGACGGCGTGCCGGGCGGGCGTGCATTCGCGATCAAGCCCGCGGCCTCGGGCGTCGCGACCAACATCACCGTCTACACGAACCGCCGCTCCTACTACTTCCACGTCGTCGAGGCGCGGGAGACCCCACATTACGTGGTGCAGTTCCGCTATCCCGACGCAAATGTGCAACCCGCGAGGGCCGTCGCGGCCGATGCGCCGAACGCGAGTTATGCGGTAAGCGCGACTGAGGAGTTCACACCTACGGCCATCTGGGATGACGGCACCTTCACGTATTTCCGGCTCAAACGGAACGCGCCGGTCCCTGCGATCTTCCGATATGCCAATGGCGGCGAGAGGGCGGTGAACAGCACAGCAATCGAGGACGGCGTCATCCGGGTTTCGGGCGTGAACCGCCAATGGGTCCTGCGCCTCGGCGAAGACGAGGTTTGCGTTCAGGACATGGGCGGGCCTGGGTCATGAGCCAGGATACCGAAGACCTCGCGGCACGCCTTGCGGCCCTTGAAGGTACGAGCGCGAAGAAATCCAGTCGTGCGCGGCCGTCACCCGTTGCGGCAATTCTAGGCATCGGAGGGATCGCGGCGATTGGCGGGTTGGCCTGGGTGGCCCTTCAACCCGCGCCACCTGCTCCCATGCCGACCGCCGCGCCAGAGGAGTTCCAGACGACCGGCACCGGTTTTGGCGATCTGGCGCCCATGCCAGTCGAGGAAACTGCACCTGCACCGCCAGCGGAAACCGGTCCTTCGGAAACCGAGCAAGCCCTGATGGAAAGCCTTGCCACCCTGCAAGCCGAACTTGCCGAACTGCGCGCCCGTCCGACGGAGACTGCAGGCGATGCTGGGGCGGAGGCCATCGCCGAGCTCACGGCGCAGATCGCAGCACTCCAGGAGGCTTCAGCCGAGGCGCAGCGTGCGCTCGAGCGGCAGTTGACCGAGCGTGACCGCGAGCTCGACCAGTTGCGCATGGACCTCGAAGTGGCATCCCTGACGTCTCCAGAAGCAGGCACCTCAGGGATTGGCGCAGAAGACGCAGCGCTCGCGGAACTGGAACGCCGTCGGATTGCCGAAGCGGAAGCCCGCGCAGAACGGATCGCGTCGCCCATGATCGCGTTTTCGGGCATGGGGTCAGATGTCGATCGCGACGATGCCCAAGAGGCGGCGCGGCTCAATGAGGATGAGGCCTTCGTGCGAAGGGGCGCAGACCCCGCCACCGTGACGCGCGCTGAGGTGATCGTGAACCCCGGAAACACCGTCGTGCAAGGCACGATGATCCAGGCCGTGACCGAGACGGCCCTCGATAGCACGCTACCCGGCGCGATCCGCGCCATCGTGTCCGAGGACGTCCATTCCTTCGACGGCACACGGGTTCTCATCCCGCGTGGGGCGCGCCTCATCGGGCGCTATCGCTCCGACGTGGCGCTCGCGCAATCGCGGGTCATGGTGGCCTGGGACCGGATTATCCTGCCCGATAACCAGACCGTGGAGATCAGCGCCTTCGGCGGGGACGAGTTGGG
>PNNE01000269.1 GCA_013824055.1 Rhodobacter sp.
CGCGTCCCGCCGTACATCTCGGCCTCTTTGCGATCCCGCTCGGCCCGTTTGCGCGAGTTCTCGGCATCGGCCAGCACCCGCATGAACTTGTCGCGCAGCTCGTCACGCTCGGCCCGCAGGGCCTCAAGCTCGCCGTCCTGGGTTCCAAACTCTTCCAGCTCCACCTGCGAGGCGGTGGTTTCTTCCTGCGACATATGCCACGTCCTTCTTCAGCCCTTGCCGCGGTCACTGACCATGCGGCCCACCAGCTGGGCGGTGTAATCGACAATCGGAACGATGCGGCCATAGTTCAACCGGGTCGGTCCGATGACGCCCACCGCGCCGATGATCTTTCGATCAGCGTTCATATAGGGAGAAACCACCAGACTTGAACCGGAAAGTGAGAAAAGCTTGTTCTCGGAACCGATAAAAATGCGCACACCTTCGCCCGCCTCGGTCAGGTGGAGAAATTCCGCGATGTCCCGTTTGCGCTCCAGGTCGTCGAACAGCACCCGGATGCGGTCGATCTCGGACTGATCCGCCGCTTCGCCGATCAGATTCGACCGGCCACGCACGATCAGCCGCTCGGACGGCTCGCCTGCGTTTTCCCACAGCGCAATGCCGCTTTCGACCATCTCGCGCGCGAGCGAATCGATCTCTTGCCGCCGCTTGCCGATTTCCGACACGATGTTGGCCCGCAGCTCGGACAGGGTCCGCCCCTCGGCCAAGGCGTTCAGGAAATTCGCCGCCTCCCGCATCGAGGACGGTGTCTGGCCTGCCGGTGGCACGAAAACCCGGTTCTCCACCTGACCATCGGCAAAGACCAGCACCACCAGCGCCCGTTCGGGGGCAAGGCTGACGAACTCGATATGCCGGATCGCCGCCTCGCGCTTCGGGGCCAGCACGACGCTGGCGCCCCGCGTGATGACCGAAAGCGCAGCACCCACCTCATCCAGCAGGGTTGCCACATCCTGATCGTTCGCGCCCGTGGTGGCGTCGATCTTCTCTTGATCCTCGGGCGCGACCTGGCCGACCTCGAGCAGGCTGTCGACGAACATCCGCAGCCCCATCTGCGTCGGTATCCGCCCGGCCGAGACATGCGGGCTGTCCAGGAGCCCCAGATATTCCAGGTCCTGCATGACATTGCGCACTGTCGCCGCCGAGACCTTTTCCGACAGCGTCCGCGTCAGCGTGCGCGAGCCCACCGGCTCGCCGGACGTCAGATAGCCTTCGACGACGCGGCGAAACACTTCGCGCGTGCGGTCGTTCATGTCGCTGAGGATGGATTGCGGCGTCGTCATGGGTTCAGCAATCGGCCTTGCATCCGGTGCCTGTGGTTGCATATGTGGCCGCATTCCAGCGAAAGGTCCAGCAATGCGCCCGTCAGGCAGAAAACTAAGCGATCTACGGACCGTTTCAATCGAAACCAACGTGATGCGGCACGCCGAAGGCTCTTGCCTGATCAAGATGGGCGACACGCATGTCCTCTGCTCGGCCACGATCGAGGACAAGGCGCCGCCGTTCCTGAAGAACACCGGCCAGGGCTGGGTCACGGCAGAATACGGGATGCTGCCCCGTGCCACC
>PNNE01000282.1 GCA_013824055.1 Rhodobacter sp.
TTCACCAGCGCGTTCAAGAGCGGCCAGTCGCTGACCGCGTCCGACCCGTCGCGCATCGCCTCGGTCTCGCGGTTCGGGCTGGCCACCGACCCCGAATCCAGATGATCCCGCCCGATCACGATGGGCGCTTTGAGTTCCCCCGAAGCGACCATCTCGTTGAACATCAGCCCCGCCCGGTGCCGCTCGCCCAGCCCGATCCAGCAGATGCGGGCCGGCAGCCCCTGGAACGCGATCCGCTCGCCCGCCATGTCCAGCCAGCGGTGCAGGTGAGCGTTGTCCGGAAACAGCCGCTTCATCGCGGCGTCGGTCTTGCGGATGTCCTCGGGGTCGCCCGACAGCGCCACCCAGCGGAACGGACCGATCCCCTTGCAGAAGAGGGGCCGGATATAGGCCGGCACGAAACCGGGGAAGGCGAAGGCGTTCGCAAAGCCTTCCTCCAACGCCACCTGGCGGATGTTGTTGCCATAGTCCAGCGTCGGCACACCCGCGTTCCAGAAGCCCACCATCGCCTCGACATGCGCCCGCATCGAGTGACGTGCGGCGGCCTCGACGGCGGCAGGGTCGGTCTCCTGCTTCGCGCGCCAGTCCGCGACGGACCAGCCCGAAGGGCAATAGCCGTGCAAGGGGTCATGCGCCGAGGTCTGGTCGGTGACGATGTCCGGCCGCGGGCCCCCGGCCTTCATCCGGGCCAGCAGCTCGGGGAAGACCTCTGCCGCATTGCCGAGCAGGCCGACCGACTTCGCCTCGCCGCGCGCGGTCCACTGGTCGATCAGCGCCAGCGCCTCGTCCAGCGTCCGGGCCTTGGCATCGACGTAGCGGGTGCGGATGCGGAAATCGATCCGGGTCTCGTCGACCTCGACCGCAAGGCACGAGGCCCCGGCCATCACCGCGGCCAGGGGCTGCGCGCCGCCCATGCCGCCAAGGCCCCCGGTCAGGATCCAGCGGCCTTTCAGATCGCCGCCATAGTGCTGGCGCCCGGCTTCGGCAAAGGTCTCATAGGTCCCCTGCACGATGCCTTGCGTGCCGATGTAGATCCAGGACCCGGCGGTCATCTGGCCGTACATCATCAGGCCCTTGCGATCCAATTCGTTGAAATGCGCCCAGGTCGCCCAATGCGGCACGAGGTTCGAATTGGCGATCAGCACCCGCGGCGCGTCTGTATGGGTCCGCACGATGGCGATGGGCTTGCCGGACTGGACGATCAGCGTTTCGTCGTCCTCAAGGTCCTTCAGCCCCGCGACGATGCGGTCGAAATCCTCCCAGGTCCGCGCCGCGCGCCCGATCCCGCCGTAGACCACCAGCTCATGCGGGTTCTCGGCCACGTCCGGGTGCAGGTTGTTCATCAGCATCCGCATCGCGGCCTCGCCCCCCCAGGTCTTGGCCGTCTTTTCCGGCCCGGTCGGGGGGTAGATGTCGCGCAGGTTGTGGCGGGGGTTCGTCATGGTCGGGCTCCTGTTCGGGTGGAGGCCCCGGGGGCGCTTCGCCCCCCGCGAGCCTTCGGTTTCTTGAACCGGTGGCGAACCCTTCGGCTCACCCAGAGGATATTTTCAG
>PNNE01000070.1 GCA_013824055.1 Rhodobacter sp.
TGAGGGCACCAGCATCATGCGCGCGGCGGCAGAGATCGGCATCTCGGTCCCCAAGCTTTGCGCCACCGACAGCGTCGAGGCCTTCGGCTCCTGCCGGCTGTGTCTGGTCGAGATCGAGGGGCGGAACGGCACTCCGGCCTCCTGCACCACTCCGGTCGCGGCCGGGATCAAGGTCAAGACCCAGACCGGCAAGCTGAAGGACCTGCGGCGCGGGGTGATGGAGCTTTACATCTCGGACCACCCGCTCGACTGCCTGACCTGTGCGGCAAATGGCGACTGCGAGTTGCAGGACATGGCCGGCGCCGTGGGTCTGCGCGATGTGCGCTATGAGGCTGTAGATACACATTTCAAGGTGAAGAACACCTCGGGCGAAGCGAACCCGCTGTATATACCGCGCGACGACAGCAACCCGTATTTCAGCTATGATCCGCAGAAGTGCATCGTCTGCTCGCGCTGCGTGCGGGCCTGCGAGGAAGTGCAGGGCACCTTCGCGCTGACGATAGAAGGCCGGGGCTTCGACAGCCGGGTGTCGTTCGGGGCCAGGACCGACAACGCCCTGGCCAGCGACTGCGTGTCCTGCGGTGCCTGCGTGCAGGCCTGCCCGACCGCGACCCTGACCGAAAAGTCGGTGATCGACATCGGCACCCCCGACCGCAGCATCATCACCACCTGCGCCTATTGCGGCGTCGGTTGCAGCTTCAAGGCGGAAATGCGTGGCGACGAGCTGGTGCGGATGACGCCTTACAAGCACGGCAAGGCCAACCGGGGCCATTCCTGCGTCAAGGGCCGCTTCGCCTATGGCTATGCCACGCACCAGGACCGCATCCTGAAGCCGATGATCCGCGAGAACATCAGCGACCCCTGGCAAGAGGTGTCCTGGGCCAAGGCGATGGAGTTCGCGGCGGCGAAGATGAAAGGCATCCAGGCCAAGTACGGGCGCAATTCGGTGGGGGTCATCACCTCCAGCCGCTGCACGAACGAAGAGACCTACCTGGTCCAGAAACTGACCCGCGCGGTGTTCATGAACAACAACACCGACACCTGCGCCCGGGTCTGCCACTCGCCCACCGGCTATGGCCTGGGCCAGACCTTCGGCACCAGTGCCGGGACGCAGGACTTCGATTCGGTCGAAGAATCGGACGTGATCATGGTGATCGGCGCGAACCCTTCGGCGGCGCATCCGGTCTTTGCCTCGCGGATGAAAAAGCGGCTGCGGCAGGGGGCCAGGCTGATCGTCATCGACCCGCGCCGCACGGAAACCGTGGAAGGCCCGCATTACAAGGCCGCGCATCACCTGGCGCTGACGCCGGGGACCAACGTGGCCGTGGTCTCCGCGCTGGCGCATGTGATCGTGACCGAAAAGCTGTATGACGAAACGTTCATTCGGGAACGCTGCGACTGGGACGAATTCCAGGACTATGCCGAGTTCATCAGCGCCCCCAACCACGCGCCCGAGGCGGTGGAAATCCTGACCGGCGTCCCGGCCGATGAGGTCCGCAAGGCCGCGCGCCTTTATGCCACCGGCGGCAACGGGGCGATCTACTACGGGCT
>PNNE01000417.1 GCA_013824055.1 Rhodobacter sp.
TGGCCCAGGACTGCCGCCACACCTTGCCCTCTGGTCATTCGCCCTTCCTGTCGATGCCTGGCAGGCTGGCTGACCTGTTGCAGCGCCTGCGCCAGAGCCTCTTGCAATAGCAGCTTTGCGTCAGGATCAGGTCGCTTTCCGGCGACCGCGCCTGACAATCCGCCACTAGCCTTCGCTGCACCAAGCTATCCCACGGGCGGTGGGCCTGACGCCACGCCCGTCGGCCAGACAAAAGGTGCGGCCCATGAAACTCAAGGACCTTGAAATCTTCGTCGTCGCGCCGCCCTTCCCCGGCTGGGGCGGGCGCTACTGGATCTTCCCGAAGCTGACCACCGACAGCGGCATCGTCGGCTACGGCGAATGCTACGCCTCGACCGTCGGCCCCAAGGCGATGCGCGCCGTCATCGAGGACGTGTTCGAGCGTCACATGCAGGGCGAGAACCCGGAAAACATCGAGCTGATGTTCCGCCGCGCCTATTCTGCGGGTTTCACCCAGCGCCCGGACCCCACCGTCATGGGCGCCTTCTCGGGGCTGGAGATCGCCTGCTGGGACATCCTGGGCAAGGCGCGCAACCGGCCGGTCTGGGCGCTTCTCGGCGGCCGGATGAACGACCGCATCCGCAGCTACACCTACCTTTACCCCGAACCGGGCCGCGAAAGCGCCGCGTTCTGGGTCGACCCCGACGCCGCCGCCGAAGCCGCAGTCCGCTTCATGAACCTGGGCTTCACCGCGGTCAAGTTCGACCCCGCCGGCCCCTACACGATCCGCGGCGGGCACGAGCCCGCGATGTCCGACATCACCCGCTCGGTCGCCTTCTGCAAGGCGATCCGCGAAGCTGTCGGCGACCGCGTCGATCTTCTGTTCGGCACCCACGGCCAGTTCACCACCCCCGGCGCCATCCGCCTGGGCCGCGAGTTGGAACCCTACAACCCGCTGTGGTACGAAGAGCCGATCCCGCCCGACAACCTGCTGGAATTCGCCGCGGTGGCAGCCCAGGTCCGCGTGCCCCTTGCCACCGGCGAACGGCTGACGACCAAGGCCGAGTTCGGCACGCTTCTGCGCGCAGGCGGCGTCAAGATCCTGCAACCGGCGCTGGGCCGCGTCGGCGGCATCTGGGAGGCGAAGAAGATCGCTGCAATGGCCGAAATCTTCAACGCCGAGATGGCGCCGCACCTTTATGCCGGCCCCGTGGAATGGGCGGCCAACGTCCACTTCGCCGCCTCGATCCCGAATCTGCTGATCGCCGAAACCATCGAAACCGGCGGGGCCTTCCACCAGAAGCTGATCCGCAATTCGATCAAGTGGGAGGATGGCTACATCATCCCCCCCGAAGCCCCCGGCCTCGGGCTGGACTTCGACGAGGACGTGGCCCGCGCCCATCCCTACACCGGCACTGCCCTGCATCTGCAGATGCAGGAAGCGCCCTGCGACCATCGCCACGGCAACCGCTTCGAGGGCGGCGCGCCAAGCTCGATCACCTGACCGGCCGTCCGTGGCGGCTTGCTTTGGAAAAATGGCGGGCCCAGGAGGACTCGAACCCCCAACCTCGG
>PNNE01000022.1 GCA_013824055.1 Rhodobacter sp.
CGGCAGGACGGGACGATCTGGCGCGCAAGGTGCGCTGGGTGTCGGAAGAGGATGGCGACGGGGCGGGCTACGACATCGCGAGTTTCGCCCCGGACGGGCTCCCGCGGCTGATCGAGGTCAAGACGACGAACGGATGGGAGCGCACGCCCTTCCACATCACCCGCAACGAACTCGCCGTGGCCGAGGAGCGTCGGTCGGAATGGCGTCTGTTCCGCCTGTGGAATTTCTCACGCGAGCCGAAGGCGTTCGAACTCCATCCGCCGCTGGACGCCCATGTCTCGCTGACGGCGACGACGTTTCAGGCGAGCTTTCACTGAGGTTCAGTCGAACACCCGCTCCGGCTGTTCGTGCCACGGCAGGGCCGCGACGTCGGTCAGGTTCAACAGAATCACGGCGGGCACCTCGCGCTTGTAGACCAGTCGCTTGAGGACCCCCGGCGCTAGATAGGCGAGCCGCAGCTGTCGGCTGACATGGCGTTCCGCCAGCCCCACGGCTTTCGCCAGATCGGTCACCGTGTTGAATTCACCAGCCTCCATGCGTCGCCGCCAGCCCCACGCCCGGCCGATGGCGCGCAAGATATGCGGATCCTGCGTCCTGTCTTCGCTCGGCAAATAGGTGGCGGGCGGCATGATCTTCGGCCGCCCGTTCTGCTTGCGAACCTTGAGCGGCACAAAGATCTGGAGGGACTCTTCGGGTTTCATCATTCCGCCGCCACCTTCTTTCGTGGCGCCATCATGTCGCGCATGACGCCCGAGACGCCGTCGGTCCGGACATCAATGACCAGCCCGTCCGACGACACAGTGACCCGGCGCACCAGCAACTGCACGATCCGGGTCTGCTCTGCAGGGAACAGCTGGCCCCAGACGTCATCGAACGTCTGCAGCGCGGAGATCACGTCAGCCTCGGCGAAGGCGTGACCCTCGCGCGCCAAGTGGGCAACCACAAGCGTCGTCTTCGAAGCGTCCCAGGGCGGCAAGAATACCTCGGCAGCCGATGTCCAAGCTGCGCATGACCGACACATCCATTCCCGAGCCGCGGCTCTGGCCCCCGTTCTGTCTCCCCTTTACCGATGGCCGGATGGATGCGAGCAGCGTCTGAAGCCAGTCGGCACTCCTGAACCTACTGGCCGAAGAGTTTTCCATCTGCCTTGAAAAAGAGCGGTTCTGCGCGCCAAATGCTGAAATGGCACGCGGTTTGGAAACTCTGTTGGCCGTCTTGACCGTCGGGCTTTCGACAGGCGGCCCCGCGACGGCCGATCCCCTGGTGCGCGACTTTGCGGTCTGCGCGGGGCGGTTCTCGGCCCTGGTAGAGCATCAATGGCTGGTGGATGGGCCGGCGTCCGAGGCCTCGGCCCGGCAACGGGACAGCCTGGTGACGCTGGTCGAAGCGGCCGCCGGACCAGAGCAGGCCAGCACCGTTCTGGCCTGGCGGATCGACGCGAAGGTCTCGCACAAGCGGCTGCTGGAGCGGGCCTGGTTCGCCGATGACCCGCTGGCCAGGATGCGGTCGGCGCAGCTCTTGCAAGCCTGCGCCGACCTGATCGGCCAG
>PNNE01000277.1 GCA_013824055.1 Rhodobacter sp.
AACCCGGTAGTTCGGGCTTTCCCGCGTGATCTGCACGTCGTGGACATGGCTTTCCTTCAGCCCCGCCCCGGTGATCCGCACGAACTGGCACTGCGTCCGCATCTCGGCCACGGTCGCACAGCCGGTATAGCCCATCGCCGCCCGCAACCCGCCGACCATCTGGTGGATCACCGCCGCGGCACTGCCCTTGTAGGGCACCTGCCCCTCGATCCCCTCGGGCACCAGCTTGTCACTGGCCGCGTCCTTCTGGAAATACCGGTCCGCCGAGCCGCGCGCCATCGCACCCAGCGACCCCATCCCGCGATAGGCCTTGTACGACCGCCCGTTCCACAGGATCACCTCTCCGGGGGATTCGTCCGTGCCGGCGATCGCCGATCCCACCATCGCGCAGGATGCCCCCGCCGCGATCGCCTTGGCGAAGTCACCGGAATACTTGATCCCGCCGTCCGCGATCACCGGCACATCGCCAGCGGCCCGCGACGCATCCATGATCGCCGTCAGCTGCGGCACGCCCACGCCCGCGACGATCCGCGTCGTGCAGATGCTGCCGGGACCGATCCCCACCTTCACCGCATCCGCACCGGCGCCGATCAGGGCCCGCGTCCCCTCGCCCGTCGCCACGTTCCCCGCGACAACCTGCACCGTGTTCGACAGCCGCTTGATCCGCTCCACCGCGCGCGCGACACCTTCGGAATGGCCGTGCGCCGTGTCGATCACCACCAGATCGACGCCCGCATCGATCAGGGCCTGGCTGCGGTCGAACCCCGCATCGCCCACGGTCGAGGCCGCCGCGACCCGCAGCCGCCCCAGTTCGTCCTTGCAGGCCTGCGGGTTCAGCACCGACTTCTCGGTGTCCTTCAGGGTCAGAAGGCCCGTCAGCTTGCCCTGCCCGTCCGTCACCAAGAGCTTCTCGATCCGCCGCGCCTTCATCAGGCTGATCGCCTCGGCCCGGTCCACCGGCTCGCGCAGCAGGGCCAGGTTCTCGCCGGTCATCATCGCCCGCACCGGAGTCCGGTCATCGCTGGCAAAGCGCATGTCCCGGTTGGTCACGATCCCCAGGACCCGGCCCTTTTCATCCACGACCGGAAAGCCGGTGATGTGGTAACGCTCCATCAGCACCTTGGCATCGGCCAGGGTCTGGTCCGGCGTCAGCGTGATCGGCTGGTAGACCACCCCGCTTTCGAACCGCTTCACCCGCCGCACTTCGCGGGCCTGCGCCTCGGGGTCGAGGTTGCGGTGGATCACCCCGATCCCGCCCGCCTGCGCCATGGCAATCGCCATCCGGCCTTCCGTCACCGTGTCCATCGCCGACGACAAGAGCGGAATGTTCATCCGGATCGACTGGGTCACCCAGGTCGCCGTATCGGCATCCGACGGCAGAACGCTTGATGCCGCAGGCACCAAAAGCACGTCGTCAAAGGTGAGAGCCTCACGAATCTCCATGGGAATTCCCTCCGGGAGTGGCGTCGTTTGGCGCTTCCCCATTTCACGGCCCGCCGCTGGACGCAAGGGAAAATCCGCCCCTTGCCGCCG
>PNNE01000245.1 GCA_013824055.1 Rhodobacter sp.
AACGCACCTGGCCCGAACGCGCCTGACCTTGACCGCGCCTGCGGCCTTAGCGCCACAACCGGCGGGAAACCTTCGAGATTTCCTTTGCCCGCTGCGCCAGATCACGCCCTTTGCGGGCCTGCTCGCGGTCTTCGG
This sequence comes from Rhodobacter sp., assembly GCA_013824055.1. GTDB lineage: Bacteria > Pseudomonadota > Alphaproteobacteria > Rhodobacterales > Rhodobacteraceae > Tabrizicola. The sequence continues at coordinate 136 of PNNE01000245.1, forward strand.
GCGTCATCTCGGCCTCGGGCTTGCCCCGACGTGCGGCATAGTTGATGCCTGCGTCCATTGCCTTGCGGACGAACATCCTGGTCACCATTCTGATAAGGCCGTTCAGATTCATCCGCCCCTCCTGTTGGCCGCCTGGCTGATATGGGGCAGCCTGTTGCAAAAACCAGATCGCCGCGCAAGGGCGGGTCAATCCTCGAAAAGCTCGCTCTGGCCGGTCGTGGCCTCCTCGTCCTCGTCCCCGGTCGCGCCCTGGCCCGGCAAGGGGCGGCTGTCCAGCAGCCCCGCCGCCCGCAGTTCCTTCAGCCCCGGCAGGTCGCGCGCCGATTCCAGGCCGAAGTGGTCCAGAAAAGCCTCTGTCACCACGAAAGTCACCGGCCGCCCAGGCGTCATCCTGCGGCGGCCCAGCCGGATCCACTCCAGTTCCATCAACTGATCCACTGTGCCGCGGCTGACCGCGACGCCCCGGATTTCCTCGATCTCGGCCCGTGTCACCGGCTGGTGGTAGGCCACGATCGCCAGCGTCTCGATCGCCGCACGCGAGAGCTTGCGCACCTCGACCGTCTCGCGCCGCATCAGGAAGCCCAGATCCGCGGCCGTCCGGAAGGCATAGGCGTCGCCCACCTTCACCAGGTTGACCCCCCGGCCTTCGTAGCGCTTCCTGAGGTGGGCCAGCGCCTCGGCCGGGTCGGCGCCATGCGGCATCCGGGCTTCCAGTTCGGCCAGCGTCACCGGCTCGGCTGACGCAAAGAGGATCGCCTCGACCATGCGCTCCTGCTCGCCCATCGGGGGGGCGTCAAACAGGCTCACTTCGCTTTCCTCGGCCATCATCCGTCCTTCCGCCGCAGTTCGATGGTCGCAAAGGTCTCGCCCTGCCGCAGCACCACCTGGCCCCGCTTCGCCATCTCCAGCACCGCCGCGAAATGCGCCGCCAGCGACGACCGGCGCGCCATCGGCGTGCCGTCCCAGCCCTCGGGCAGGAAGCTCACCAGCGTTGTCCAGTCACCGACATAGCCGATCAGCCCCCGCATCCGGTCCAGCGCCTGCTCCATCGTGTAGACATGTTCCCGGTCCAGCACGAAGGGCCGGAACTCGTCCTTGGTGCGGATCTGCGCATAGGCCCGCATCAGGTCCAGCAGCGTCGCGGTGTAGCTGACCTTGCGAAGATGCGTCAGGTCCTCGGGCACGCCGCGCGCAAAGAAGTCCCGGCCCAGCTGGTCGCGCCCCATCAGACGCGCCGCCGCATCGCGCATCGCCTGCAACCGCTCCAGCTGGAACGCCAGGTGCGCGGCCAGGTCTTCCGCCGACGGCCCCGCCTCGCCGGGCTCGGGTGGCAAGAGCAGCCGCGATTTCAGGAAGGCCAGCCAGGCCGCCATCACCAGGTAATCCGCCGCCAGC
>PNNE01000329.1 GCA_013824055.1 Rhodobacter sp.
TAGCCGGTGAGGAGCGAATAGATGTATTCCGGCCCGCCCATGCCGCGGAACAGCTGGTTCATGCCCGACCCGTAAGGTCCGCTGAACCCGGCGCGCGCCTTGGCCATCAGCGACAGGTCAGGTGCGCCGGCTGCCGTGTTGGCCGGGAAGTTGTCGGTCGGCAGCCCCGCGCGGTCCTCGCCGGTTTCCTTGTCGGTCACGGTGAACTGTGCGGCATAGGCGCGGACCTGATCCTCGGGGAGACCGGGGCCGCCTGCGTCCGACAGGGTGCGCATCGGGACGAACTTCAATCCGTGGCACGCCGCGCAAGCCTCGGTATAGACCTGAAGGCCGCGCTGCAGCTGGAACTGGTCAAAGGTGCCGAACGGGCCCTCGTGGGCAAAGTCGATGTCCTCGACCTCGCCCACTTTCCCGGCGGCGATGGCGCCGCCGGCAGTCAGGACAAGTGCCGATGCGGCGATGAGTGCGATGTTGCGGAACATGTTCAGTTTCCTCTCACTCGGCCGGAACGGTCTTGGTGCCGCCGACAGTCGGGGCATGCTGGGCATTGAAGTCCTCCTCGATGGTCGCGGGCTGTGCCAACGGCTTCTCGATGACGCCCAGAAGCGGCAGGATCACCAGGAAGTAGGCGAACCAGTAGGCCGAGGCGATCAGGCTGATCGTGGCGTAGGGCTCTTCCGCGGGCATGGCGCCGGCCCACATCAGGACGATGAAGGTCACGACCAGCAGCGCGAACCACCACTTGAACATCGGGCGATAGCGGCCCGACCGCACGCTGGAGGTGTCCAGCCACGGCGCCAGCGCCATGACCGCGATCGCGCCGAACATCGCCAGCACGCCGAAGAACTTGGCGTCGATGATGCCGAAGGACAGCCAGTTGGCGATGATCACCACCCAGACGTCATCGGTAAAGGCGCGCAGGATCGCGTAGAACGGCAGGAAGTACCATTCCGGCACGATATGCGCGGGCGTCGACAGCGGGTTCGCCTCGATATAGTTGTCGGGGTGGCCCAGATAGTTCGGCATGAAGCCGACGACCGCGAAGAACACCGTCAGGATCACCGCCAGCGCAAACAGGTCCTTGATCACGAAGTAGGGCCAGAACGGCACGGTGTCACGCTCGGCCTCTTCCTTGGAGCCACGGCGAACCTCGACCCCGGTGGGGTTGTTGTTGCCGGTGGTGTGGAAGGCCCAGATGTGGACGGCAACCAGCGCCGCGATCACGAAGGGCAACAGGTAGTGCAAGCTGAAGAAGCGGTTCAGCGTGGCGTTGTCCACTGCCGGGCCGCCAAGCAGCCAGGTCTGGATCGAATCACCGATCCCCGGGATCGCGCCGAAGAGGCCGGTGATGACCGTGGCACCCCAGAAGGACATCTGGCCCCAGGGCAGCACATAGCCCATGAAGGCGGTGCCCATCATCAGAAGGAAGATGATCATCCCGATGATCCAGGTCACTTCGCGCGGGGCCTTGTAGCTGCCGTAGTAAAGCCCGCGGAAGATGTGCAGGTAGAC
>PNNE01000236.1 GCA_013824055.1 Rhodobacter sp.
GGCGAAGCCCACGGCGGCGTCGTTGCCCATCACATGCGCGCAGACCATCGTCAGGGCTTCGGCCTGGGTCGGGTTGACCTTGCCCGGCATGATCGAGGAGCCCGGCTCGTTTTCCGGCAGGATCAGCTCGCCCAGGCCCGAGCGGGGGCCGGACCCCAGCAGCCGCAGGTCGTTGGCGATCTTGAAGAGCGAGCCGGCGACGGTCTTCAACGCGCCCGAGAACATGACCATCGCATCATGCGCGGCCAGCGCCTCGAACTTGTTGGGCGCGGTGACGAAGGGCAGGCCGGTGATTTTCGCGATCTCGGCCGCCACCCGCAGGTCAAAGCCGACGCGGGTGTTCAGGCCGGTGCCGACGGCCGTGCCGCCCTGGGCAAGTTCATAGATGTGCGGCAGGCACATCTTCACCCGTTCGATCCCGCGGTCGACCTGGGTCGCATAGCCCGAAAACTCCTGCCCCAGCGTCAGGGGGGTCGCATCCTGGGTGTGCGTCCGGCCGATCTTGATGATGTCCTTGAATTCGTTCGACTTCGCCCACAGCGCCTGCGACAGTTTCGTCAGTCCGGGGATCAGCACATCGCGGGTGTGCATGCCGATGGCGACATGCATCGCGGTGGGGAAGGTGTCGTTCGAGGATTGCCCCATGTTCACATGGTCGTTCGGGTGGACGGGCTTTTTCGAGCCCTTCGTGCCGCCCAGCATCTCGATCGCGCGGTTCGAGATCACCTCGTTCGCGTTCATGTTCGACTGGGTGCCCGAGCCGGTCTGCCAGACGACCAGCGGGAAGTTGTCGTCGAACTTGCCGTCGATCACCTCGGTCGCGGCGGCCACGATGGCGTTGCCCAGCCTGGCGTCCAGGTCGCCCTGCACCATGTTCACGGCGGCGCAGGCGCGCTTGATCACGCCCAGGGCGCGGACGATCGGAACGGGCTGGCGTTCCCAGCCGATGGGGAAGTTGATGATCGACCGCTGGGTCTGCGCGCCCCAGTACTTGTCGGCTGGCACTTCCAGCGGGCCGAAGCTGTCGGTTTCGGTACGGGTCGCGGTCATGGCACACTCCTCAAGCTTTCCCGCTTGCCATAGCGCCGCGGGCGCGCGAAATCAATCTGGCATGCAATTGTATACCGAAAATCCGGGGCAGCCCGATAATCGGCGGCAGTCCGGAGACTCAGGCCCGGCGGAAGCGGTAGACCGTGGCGGGGGGCAGGTTGGCCCAGACCTTGTGGCCCTTGTTCACCTTCAACCCCAGCGCGGCGATGGTTTCGGGCGGCAGCGGCGGGCGCGGGCCGTAGGTGAACTGGACGTAGTGCCCGCGCGGGGCCAGGATCGCGAAGGCGGCGTTCACGATCCCTTCGCGCACCTCGGCCGGCATGGACAGAAGCGGCAGGCCCGAGATCACGGTGGCCACGCCGGGCGCGACCAGATGTGCGGCATCCTGGGCGGGCCGCTGATGGATGGTCACGCCGGGAAACTTCTGGCGCAGGTACGCGACGAATTCCTCGTC
>PNNE01000255.1 GCA_013824055.1 Rhodobacter sp.
CAGATGGACTTCCTGACCTTCGAGGATCGCGAACAGGACCTGCCGGCGCTGATGCTGCTGGCCGTCAGCCTGCAGCGCACCGCGCCGGGGTCTCGTCTCCATCTGCCGGCCCGCGACCTGGGCGCCCGCGCGCTGGACTGGATGGGCCGCCAGCCCAATGTCGTCCTCCACCGCGACCTCTGGGCCGAGGACACGTTCTGGAACATCAAGCCCTACCTGCTGGAGCAGATGCTCGCCCGCGGCATCCCCCGCATCACCTGGCTTGATGCCGACCTGATGCTGACCTCCGACCCCTCGGCCTATTTCGCGACCCTGCAGGACGACACCATCCTTGTCGCGCAGGAAGGCTTCCGCAGCCGCAACGCCGGAACCGGGGGCCGCACGCTCTCCATCGGCCGCACCATCGCGCGCGAGCTGGGCTATACCGTGAACTCCTGCGTCGTCAGCGTCACCGCCCGCCACCAGCCGCTCTTGGACCGCTGGAAAGCCTTCCTGCGCTCGGACCTCTACCAGACGGCGGACAAGCGCTTCATCGTCGGCGATCAGGACGTGCTGGGCGGCCTCCTCGGCTCGGACGAATTCGGCCAGGTCCCCGTCGCGGCGCTGCAGACCGGCCGCGACATCGCCCATGACATGCTGCCCGGCGATTTCGGAGCGTTCCAGCGCATCGCCACCCTGCGTCACGGCGAGCCGCGCTTTGTCCATGCCCAGGGCCGCAAGACCTGGCGCTATGCCACAGGCTCGGCGGACGCGACCGCGCTGCAAAGCCAGCTCAGCCTGCACCGGCACTGGGCCAAGACCCACCGCACCGACCTGCCTGCCGACCAGACCGCCTGGATCACCCAGGACGGCGCGCTGTCCCGCATCCTGCTGCGGCTCTTTCCGAACAGCCCCTCCTTGCGGGGCCTGCCCATCGGGTTGATCGGCAGCGCCCTCAACCTCGCCTACATCCTGCGCAACCTCTTGCGGCGCAACCCGACCTTCCGGGTCGGCCAGACACCCGACGGCGGCTCGCCCGCTGCCCTCCCCTGACTGTCACAAGGAAAGCCTCATGTCCGTCCTCGTCAACAAAGCGACCAAAGTCATCTGCCAGGGCTTCACCGGCAGCCAGGGCACCTTCCATTCGGAACAGGCCATCGCCTATGGCACGCAGATGGTCGGCGGCGTGACCCCCGGCAAGGGCGGAACCGAACACCTCGGCCTGCCCGTCTTCGACAGCGTCCATGACGCCGTGGAGAAGACCGGGGCCAACGCCACGGCGATCTACGTCCCCCCGCCCTTCGCCGCCGACTCGATCCTTGAGGCGATCGACGCCGAGATCCCGCTGATCGTCTGCATCACCGAAGGCATCCCGGTTCTTGACATGATGAAGGTCAAGCGCGCCCTGATCAACTCCAAGTCCCGCCTGATCGGCCCGAACTGCCCCGGCGTCCTGACCCCCGGCGAATGCAAGATCGGCATCATGCCGGGCAGCATCTTCTCCAAGGGGTCCGTCGGCG
>PNNE01000457.1 GCA_013824055.1 Rhodobacter sp.
ATATTGGTGCCCGCAGGCGTCACGCCCCCGCCGATCATCTCGGCAATCGACCCCGTGACCACGACCGCAGGCAGCGCCGGGTCCAGGGTCTTCCAGGCCCGCGCCATCGAGGTTTCGGTCCCAGAGGTCATCTCGCCTTCGCCCAGCCCCGTCACCACGATGGGCAACTCATGCGGCGGCAAGGCGTCGGTGTAGTGCAGGACCGACGTGACCGGCAGGTTCTCGCAGCCCACGGGTCCGTCGATGACGACCTGCAACCCCTTGACGGCGCAGAAGGCATAGATCGCCCCCCAGTAGCCGCCCGCCCGGTCATGATCCTGGATCAGCATGGCACCACCTCCGCCAGCCGGGGGCCGCAAATCTTTTCGAAAAGATTTGCAAATTCCTTCGAAGGAATTTGGCGCGGGTGGAAGCGGCAGAGCGTCATATCATCTCCTCCGCCTTCGCAGCCTTGGCCGCCTTGTCGAGTTTCTTCTGGTGGATCGCCCGGAAATCCGGCCGCAGGTTCGGCGCACCTTCCCAGATGCCCGCCGTATCACCCGCCCCCACCCCTTTGAAAAAGGCTTTCATGCCTTCCATCCGGGTCTTGTTGCCCATCGCCGCGTTCACGACCTGCGCCAGCGACCCTGCCCCCGCCGGTCCCATCAGGGGCCGGGCGGAAATCAGGTTGGTGAAGTACAGCGAAGGGACCCCGCGCTCCTTGGCCTTCTGCACGACCGGAGTCGTCCCGACCGCCAGGTCCGGCTTGAACGCCTCCATCGCGGCCAGGTCGTCCTCCAGGCTGGCGCGGTATTTCACCACGCAGCCCTTGGCCTCCAGCCAGGCGCGGTCGGCGGCCGACCACTCGTTCCGCGCGCAGGCCGTGCCGACGTAAGGCACATCCGCGCCGCTTTCGATCAGCAGTCGCGCGACCAGCAGCTCGCTGCCCTCATAGCCCGACAGCGTGATCCGCCCGGTGATCGGGTTCGCGGCCAGCGCGCCCCTGATCGCCGGGCCAAAGGCGTTCTGCGCCGCAGCAATCCGCTCGGGTGCCACGTTGTACGCCGCCCCGATCGCCGCCAGCCAGTCCATCGTGCCGTCATGCCCGACCGGGGCCGAGCCGACCACACTCCGCCCCGCCGCCTGAAACTCGCGGATCGCCGCCGTGTAGAACGGATGGATCGCCGCCACGACGCCGCAATCGAGCGCCGCATAAAGCTCGCGCCATTCGCGGCATGGCACCACCGGCCCCGCCGCCAGACCCATCGGGGCCAGCATCGCGCCGATCATCATCGGATCGGCCGGGAACATCTCGCCCAGGAGCGTGACTGTCGGACGGTCGCTGCGTCCTTGCGCCGGGGCCGCCACCGGCCCCGCCTGGATTTCCGCCCGCGCATAGGCCAGCATGGCACCGGCCAGCACGTCCTTGGCCTCGGCATGGGTCGGCACGCCAAAGCCCGGCACGTCGATGCCGATGATCCGCACACCGTTGATCTCGTTCGGCAACAGCCGCA
>PNNE01000123.1 GCA_013824055.1 Rhodobacter sp.
GAAGCGGCGGGTCGCCTGTCGTCTGGCTGTTCCGGGCCAAGATGACAGCGGGGGTCGGGCGCAGCGGGGGGCGGGCGTAGGGTGGGCGATTCGCCCACCCTCCTTTCCCGCGCCGGGCGCTATTCGCCCCGGGGGAAGCGTTTGCTGTCTTCCAGCACGTTCAGGTCCATGTGGTTGCGCATGTAACGCTCGCTGGCCGCGCGCAGCGGCTGATGGTCCCAGGGGAAATAGGCGCCGTTCCGCAGCGCCTCATACACCACCCAGCGACGGGCCTGGCTTTCGCGGACCTGGGCGTCGTAGGCGGCAAGGTTCCAGCGCTGGTCAGCAAGCGTGCGGAAGTGTTGCAGAATCTCAGCGGCGCGGGGATCGGTGGCGAGGTTCGTCGTCTCCGTCGGGTCGTTCGCCACGTCGAACAGCTGTTCGGGGTCGGCCGGGCAGCGGATGTATTTCCAGGCCCCTTCGCGCAGGGCAACCATCGGGGTGATCGTGCCTTCGGCGGCGTATTCCATCGCCACCGGGCCGCGGGGGGCGCCATTGGCGACCGGGATCAGGTTCACGCCCTCGGTCCAGGGCGCGACCTCGTCCATCGAGATCCCGGCCAGCGCCGCAAGGGTCGGGGCAAGGTCGATCGAGGAGACCGGGGTTTCCACCAGGCCCGCGGGCATCTCGGGGGCCGAGATCATCAGCGGCACGCGGGCCGAGCCTTCGAAGAAGTTCATCTTGAACCACAGGCCCCTTTCCCCCAGCATCTCGCCGTGGTCGGAGAGGAAGACGACGTGTGCCTCCTGGCGCGTTGCCTCCAGAACGCCAAGGATCTCGCCGATCTTGTCGTCGATGTAGCTGATATTGGCGAAATAGGCCTGTTTCGCGCGGCGGATGTGGTTGGGGGTGATCTCCAGCGACTGCCAGTCGCAGGCGTCCAGCAGGCGTCTGGAATGGGGGTCCATGTCCTTGTAGGCCACCGGTTCGGGCGGCTCGCATTCCGCAGCGCCTTCGTAGAGGTCCCAGTATTTGCGGCGGGCGACGAAGGGGTCGTGCGGGTGGGTGAAGCTGACGGTCAGCGCCCAGGGCCGGGGGTCCTGGCCGCGCGAGAGGTCGTAAAGCTTCTGCACCGCCTGGAAGGCCACGTCGTCGTCGTATTCGTACTGGTTGGTGATCTCGGCCACGCCTGCGCCCGTCACCGAGCCGAGGTTGTGGTACCACCAGTCGATCCGTTCGCCGGGCTTGCGGTAATCGGGGGTCCAGCCGAAATCGGCGGGGTAGATGTCGGTGGTCAGGCGCTGTTCGAACCCGTGCAGCTGGTCGGGGCCGACGAAATGCATCTTGCCGGAAAGCGCCGTCTGATAGCCCGCGCGGCGCAGGTGGTGGGCGTAGGTCGGGATGTCGGAGGCGAATTCGGCGGCGTTGTCGTAAACCCTGGTGCGGCTGGGCAACTGGCCCGACATGAAGCTGGCGCGGGCCGGGGCGCACAGCGGCGAGGCGGTGTAGCAGTT
>PNNE01000252.1 GCA_013824055.1 Rhodobacter sp.
AATGAGCCCCCGGCCCCTGCGGCTTGCGACCTACAACGTCGAATGGTTCAACGCGCTGTTCGACGACCGTGGCCGGCTTCTGGAGGACGGGGGTCCCTCCAGCCGCTACAAGCTCAGCCGCGGCGAACAGCTTGGCGCCCTGGGCATCGTCTTCGCGGCGCTTGATGCCGATGGCATCGTCATCATCGAAGCGCCCGACACCAACGGCAGACGCTCGACAGTGCGCGCGCTGGAAAACTTCGCCCGGACCTACGGGCTGCGGGCGCACAAGGCGCTGATCGGATTTCCTTCGGAAACCGAACAGGAAATCGCCTTCCTCTACGACCCCGACCGCCTGTCCGCCCGCCACGACCCGAAAGGCGCGCCATCGACCAGCCACGGCTCGCACGAGGCGCCGCGGTTTGACACCACCTTCCGCTACGACCTCGACGCCGACAACATCAGCGAGTCGATCCGCTTCTCCAAACCGCCGCTGGAGCTTGCCGTCACCACCGCCAGCGGCGCGAAACTGCGGCTTATCGGCGTCCATGCCAAGTCGAAGAACCCCTATGGCGCCATCGGCCGCGAAGCGCAGATCCGCCTCTCGATCGAGAACCGCCGCAAGCAGCTTGCCCAGTGCCTGTGGCTGCGCCAGCGGGTCGAGGCCCATCTTGCCGCCAAGGAAAGCCTGGTCGTGCTGGGCGATTTCAACGACGGCCCCGGCATCGACGAATTCGAGAAGCTCTTCGGCCATTCCGGGGTCGAGATCGTCCTGGGCACCACGCCCGACCCCGCGCTGCGGCTGGTCGACCCCCATGCGGCGATGGCGCTGCAAAGCCGCGTCGGCGTGACCCCCACCACCGCCCGGTTCTACCTTGCGCCGCAGAAACGGTTCTTCGAGGCGCTGCTGGATTTCGTCATGGTTTCGCCGGACCTTGCCGCCCGGCAACCCGAGTGGCGGATCTGGCATCCGTTCAACGATCCCCGCATCCTGCAGATCCCCGAACTCCACGAGGCGCTGTTGCAGGCCTCGGACCATTTCCCCGTGACGATCGACCTGCCGGTGGGCGACCTGCCGGCGGACCTGCCGGTGGGCGACCTGCCGGCGGGCGACCACCCACGGGGGGTTTGACAACGCCTTGGGCGCTTCCCATATGCGCGGCATGAGACTCGCATTCGCCCTGATCCTGGCCGCCACTCCTGCCCTTGCGCAGGAGGCTCCCCCCACCCCCGAGGCCGAGGCTGACGGCTTCAGCCTGATGGAAGAAGGCGCCAGACTTCTCTTCCGCGGCTTCATGACCGAGGCCGAGCCGGCCATCGCAGAGATGAACCAGGCTGGAACAGATGACCCCGGTGCTTGAAGGCCTGGGCGAAGAGATCGGCCCGAAGATCACCCAGCTTTTCGCGATCGTCGATGACTTCACGAACTACGACATGCCGGTCATGCTGCCGAATGGCGACATCCTGATCCGCCGCAACGCGCCCCTTGCGCCAGGGG
>PNNE01000168.1 GCA_013824055.1 Rhodobacter sp.
GCGGCGGGCGGAATCATCGCGGTGATCCTGGCGAACATCGTGGCCTATTTCCTGATGCGCGGCCTTGGCCGCAACCTGGAGACCTGACGATGGCCCGCGCCCTTTCCCCCCGCCGACAGATCGTCACCACGGCCGCCGCCTGGGCCGTCGCGCTGGTCATCTTCTTTCCGGTCCTGTGGATGATCCTGACCAGCTTCAAGACCGAAGCCTCGGCCGTCGCGATGCCGCCGCAGTTCCTGTCGGCCGACTGGACGCTGGAGAACTACAGCGATGTCTGGGCGCGGTCGGACTATCCGCGGTTCTTCTGGAACTCGGTCGTCATCGCGGTCGGCTCCACGCTGCTGGGCCTGATGATCGCGATCCCCGCCGCCTGGGCCATGGCCTTCGTGCCGGGCCGGAAGACCAAGGATCTGCTGATGTGGATGCTGTCGACCAAGATGATGCCCGCGGTCGCGGTGATGATCCCGCTTTATCTGATCTTCCAGCAACTGGGGCTGATCGACACCAGGATCGGCCTGGTGCTGGTCCTGATGCTGATGAACCTGCCGATCATCATCTGGATGCTTTACACCTACTTCAAGGAAATCCCCGGCGAAATCCTGGAAGCCAGCCGCATGGACGGGGCAAGCCTCTGGGGCGAGATCGTCTATGTCCTGACGCCGATGGCGCTGCCCGGCATCGCCTCGACCATGCTTCTGAACATCATCCTCGCATGGAACGAGGCGTTCTGGACCATCGTCCTGACCACCACCAATGCGGCCCCCCTGTCGGCCTTCATCGCCAGCTTCTCGGCGCCGCAGGGGTTGTTCTACGCGAAACTTTCGGCGGCCAGCGCGATGGCCATCCTGCCGATCCTGATCCTTGGCTGGTTCAGCCAGAAGCAACTCGTCCGCGGCCTGACCTTCGGCGCGGTAAAGTGAGGTAACATGGGCAAGATCCAACTGTCATCGGTCCGCAAGTCCTTTGGCGAAGTCGACGTCATCCCCGGCATCGACCTGACCATCGAGAACGGCGAGTTCGTCGTCTTCGTCGGCCCCTCGGGCTGCGGGAAGTCCACGCTGCTGCGGCTGATCGCGGGGCTGGAGGACACCACCAGCGGCGTGATCGACATCGACGGCAAGGACGCGACCAACCTGCCGCCGGCCAGGCGGGGTCTGGCGATGGTGTTCCAGTCTTACGCGCTTTACCCGCACATGACGGTGCGCAAGAACATCGCCTTCCCGCTGAAGATGGCCGGGATGGACCAGGCCGAACAGGACCGCCGTGTCGAACGCGCGGCCAAGGTGCTGAACCTGTCGAACTACCTGGACCGTCGCCCCGGCCAGTTGTCGGGCGGCCAGCGCCAGCGCGTCGCCATCGGCCGGGCCATCGTGCGGGAACCCGCGGCGTTTCTCTTCGACGAGCCCTTGTCCAACCTCGATGCCGCCTTGCGGGTGGGGATGCGGCAGGAAATCAGCGAGCTGCACCAGAACCTG
>PNNE01000443.1 GCA_013824055.1 Rhodobacter sp.
CTCAGGGTTCGCAAGAACCATGATGTCGTTGTTGACCGTGGTCAGTTCGTTGCCGACGATGCCCTGTGCGGCCAGCGACTGACCACCCAGCATCGCAGCGCCAAGTGCGGCGTCACGGGCTGCAGTGGCCTCGGCGACCGCGGCTTCCAGCGGCGCGCGATCGGCGTCGGCGGCAGCATCGGCAAGCGCCTTGCTTGCGGCGGCCAGTGCAGCGTTTGCATCGGTCACCGGCTTGGGCTCGTTGAAGTACTGGATCATGCCGTCGCCGTTCTTGTCAGAGAACGCCAGCAGGCCGGTCTTTTCCCAGTTCCGGATCCAGGCCAGATCCGGGTTGCTGTCGATCTCGGCGATCGAAAGCGCGGGCTTCGAGAAGGTCTCGCCATCGACGGCACCCGGCCAGAAGGTGGTGGTGATGTTCAGACGCGCCATCGACCCGACCGCCGGAGCGACCGTGTAAAGCAGCGCGATGAACACCAGGGCCCAGCCGGCCGAGATGCGGGCGTCCGACACTTTCGGCACGGTGAAGAAGCGGATGATCACGTGCGGCAGACCCGCGGTCCCGATCATCAGCGACATCGTGACGAGGAACATGTTCAGCATGTTCGTGGTGTCGGCAGTATAGGCGGTGAAGCCAAGGTCGGTCACGACCTGGTCAAGCTTGTCCAGGAAGTAGGTCTCGCCACCGGTCGGCGCATAGCCTCCGATGAACCCGAGCTGCGGCAGGAAGTGCCCGGTCAGGTTCAGCGAGATGAAGATCGCCGGGATGGTATAGGCGATGATCAGCACGATGTATTGCGCCACCTGGGTGTAGGTGATGCCCTTCATGCCGCCGAACACCGCATAGGCGAAGACCACTGCCGAGCCGATCAGAAGGCCCGTCGTGGTGGACACTTCCAGGAAGCGCGCGAAGGTCACGCCGACGCCGACCATCTGCCCGATGACGTAGGTGATCGAGATGACCAGAAGACAGATCACCGCAACCATGCGGGCCGTGGTCGAATAGAAGCGGTCGCCCACGAATTCCGGCACGGTGAACTTGCCGAACTTGCGCAGGTAGGGGGCAAGCAGCAGCGCCAGAAGCACGTAGCCGCCGGTCCAGCCCATCAGGAAGACCGAGTTGTTGTAGCCCCCGAAGGCGATGAGACCCGCCATCGAGATGAAGCTTGCCGCCGACATCCAGTCGGCCGCCGTCGCCATGCCGTTCATGACCGGGGGAACACCCTGGCCGGCGGCGTAGAACTCCGCGGTCGAGCCGGCACGGGCCCAGAACGCGATCCCGAAATACAGCGCGAAGGACGCGCCGATGACGATGAGGTTGAGAGTAAACTGATCCATCTGTCCCTGATCCCTTACTCTTCCACGCCGTGGGCGCGGTCGATCCCGTTCATGACCTTCGCGTAGACGAAGATCAGGATCAGGAACACGAAGATCGAGCCGTTCTGCGCGAACCAGAACCC
>PNNE01000391.1 GCA_013824055.1 Rhodobacter sp.
ATGCACAAGGAAGGTGCCGGCTTCCGGGCGATGATGAACAACTTCGCCATCGCGGTCTCGGTCGGCCTGCAATACGGCGTGCCGCTGGAGGAGTTCGTCGAGGCCTTCACCTTCACCCGCTTTGAACCCGCGGGCATGGTGCAGGGCAACGACAGCATCAAGAACGCGACCTCGATCCTGGACTACATCTTCCGCGAACTGGCGGTCAGCTACCTGGACCGCACCGACCTTGCCCATGTCGCCCCGAAAGGCGCTGCCTTCGACGACCTTGGCCGTGGCGATGAGGAAGGCAAGCGCAACGTCATCGAGCCTTCCGAGACCGCCGCCTCCAAATCGCTGGAGGTCCTGCGCCAGGTCGCCTCGACCGGCTACATGCGCAAGCGCCTGCCGCAGGAATTCACCGTCCTGCAAGGCGGGGCAGGGGCCACCGCCCTTGCCACCGGCACCGACGCCCTGTCGATGCTGATGCCCGACGCGCGCGTGACCGGCTTTTCGGAGACGACCAGCACCTTCGCGATGAGCGCGGTCACCTCGACCGACGCCCGCAGCAAGGCCAAGCTGCAAGGCTACACCGGCGACAGCTGCTCCGAATGCGGGAACTACACGATGGTCCGGAACGGGTCCTGCCTGAAGTGCAATTCCTGCGGTGCCACGACGGGGTGCAGCTGAACCGGAACGGCCCGGCAAGAAAAGTCATGCGGCGGGAGAAATCCCGCCGTCTGCTTTAGCAGGGTGCGCATTCATCGCGCACCATTTCCCAAGCCATGAGGGCCGAAAGGCCTCTTGCCCGATTTCCAACCGTCCGGCTCGGCGGCACCCCCCTTGCCCTGCGGCTTCAAGCCTCCGGGCAATCGGTCCAAACCGGGGACATATGCGCCTCCCTCCCCCCTCTGTGGGGGAGGGATGGGGTGGGGGGCTCCACCGCCCGGACGTTGACACCACCCCAACAAGAAGCTTCATCCCATTGTAATCAAGACAACATCCCGCCCTGTCCGCCATCGACACATCCGCCCGTTTGACCCGCACGCCCCTACCCGCTACCATCCCCTGATGAAGCAAGACCCCGCCCAGGCCCTCCGCGACACCGGAGTTCGTGTGACCCGCCAGCGGGAGGCGCTGCTCAAGGTCCTCACGGAAGCCGAGGATCACCCCGACGCGGCGGAACTCCACCGGCGGGCGCGCATTCTCGACGACAGCCTGTCGCTCGCCACCGTCTACCGCACCCTGTCCGTCCTGGAACGCGAAGGCGTCGTGCTGAGGCTCGCCCTGGACAACGGCGGCGCCCGGTATGAGGTCGCCGACGCCCCGCACCACGACCACATCGTCGACCTGGACACCGGCCAGATCACCGAATTCCGGTCGGAAAAGATCGAGGATCTCCAGCGTCAGATCGCCGCCGAGCTTGGCTACGACATCGTCCATCACCGGATGGAGCTTTACTGCCGGAAG
>PNNE01000128.1 GCA_013824055.1 Rhodobacter sp.
CCGGGCAGTACGATTACAACACACTGGACCAGAATGCGATCACCGGACCGCACCCCGAGATCGGCAACTTCCTGTTCCTGAACGGCTTTTCAGGCCACGGCTTGCAGCAGTCGCCCGCGATGGGGCGGGCCACGGCCGAACTGATCCTGCATGGTGCCTACCGGACCCTGGACATGACCGATTTCCACTACCAGCGCATCGCCGAGGGGCGCGCGCTGGTGGAAGGGGCGATCATCTGAGGCCTGTCAGTTGCCCAGCGGTCGGGCGAGGATTGGTAGGGACAGGATCGGCCGGGACAGGCTCGGTCAGTCGGTCGCGATCAGAGCGGTCGGCGACTGGACCGAGATCAGGTCCTTGGGTGCGAACACGAACACCAGCACTCCAGCATAGACGGCAAGGAACAGGGCGACGGCGGCGTAATTCCCGAAGGATCGGGGGCGCGATTGCAGAACTTGGGTCATCTCGCGAGTTCTCCTGACATGGCAGCAAGTCGGGGGGCAGCGACTCGGGGTCTGGTGCGGGCAGACTACCATCGTTGTGCGTGATGTGGCTCCCCAAGATTTCAGGGTTGGCGGAATTTTGTTCCGTGGCGCGGCCAGCGTCGCAAAAATCCGCCCGCATCTTGGCGGTTTCTGCGGCTGCAAACGAACCTTGTTCCGGCAGGCCCAAGCTGCACGAGGCGCCGTCGCGGTCGGCGATTGCCTGCATCACAGCCTTGATCTGCAAGCTTCTGAGAACGCAGTGTTTCCAGACCGGCGCAGGTCGCCCGGCGCGACACGCGTCCATGCCCGAAAACCTGGCCGTTTCCCGCGCAATCGGGGGTTGCATTCTTGGCCGCGCGCCAGGGGTTTGCTGCGGCTGCACAGCTGGCGAGAATCCGCCTAGGCCCTCACGCCGGAGAAGCGGCTCTGCCAATCGACGCGCTCTTCGTCGGTGATTTTCCGGAACAGGTTCTCGGGCACTTCGAAGCTGTGACCGGCAGGCAGCGTCCGCATCGCGGCAGAGATGTCGGCGGGCCAGGTCCAGTCGTCGGAGCCGACGGCTTTCATCATGGTGGCGGCGGCGTCGGGGATGAAGGGGGCCGAGAGGATGGCGTAGACCCGGATCAGGTTCAGCGCGAGGCGGACGATGGCCTGGGCCTGCTCGGGGTCGGTCTTGACGACGGACCAAGGCGCGGCGGCTTGCAGGTATTCGTTGCCGATGACCCAGATCGCCCGCAGCTCGGCGGCGGCCTTGCGGACCTCCATCTGCTGCATGAAGGCGGTGTAGTCGGCGATCCTTGCGCCAAGATCGGCGATGAGGGCGGTCTCCAGCGGGCCGAAGCTGCCCCCGGCGGGGACTTGCGCGCCGAACTTCGACACGGCGAACTTGGTCACGCGAGAGACAAGGTTGCCAAGGACGTCGGCGAGGTCCTTGTTCACCGAGGTCT
>PNNE01000015.1 GCA_013824055.1 Rhodobacter sp.
AACAGATGGCTCGCCTTGATCGTCTGGTCATAGGCGGGATGCGCCATGATGATCCGTTTGCCGGACTTCGGGTCCTGCGCGTCGAACGCAAGCAGCCGCTCACATTCGGCCTCGGCATCCTTAAAGTGCTGGAACAGCATCTCGGTATCGGCCGTCAAAGTTGTGGCGGCTGTATTCCTCTTCCGTCTGGCGGAAGATGTCGCCGTATTTCAGCGGGATCGGGCTGTCGGGGTCGTTGAAGGGCATGTCCATCACGTGGTCGATGCCCATCACGTACATCGCCAGCCGCTCCAGCCCGTAGGTCAGCTCGCCCGAGACCGGCTTGCAGTCATGCCCGCCGACCTGCTGGAAATAGGTGAACTGGCTGACCTCCATCCCGTCGCACCAGACCTCCCAGCCCAGGCCCCAGGCGCCCAGCGTCGGGCTTTCCCAGTCGTCCTCGACAAAGCGGATGTCGTGCAGGCCAAGGTCGATCCCGATGGCCGCAAGCGAGCCGAGATACAGCGCCTGCAGGTCGGGCGGCGAGGGTTTGATGATGACCTGATACTGGTAATAATGCTGCAGCCGGTTCGGGTTCTCGCCATAGCGCCCGTCGGTGGGCCGGCGCGAGGGCTGGACGTAGGCGGCCGCCCAGGGCCTGGTCCCCAGGGACCGCAGCGTCGTCGCCGGGTGGAAGGTGCCCGCGCCCACCTCCATGTCATAGGGTTGCAGCACCGCGCAGCCCTGCGCCGCCCAGTAGGACTGCAGCCGCAGGATGATCTCCTGAAAGCTTCGGGGCGTGGTCGGGGTGTCGGACATGGGCGGCCTCTGGCAGGGGCGGAGCGGGGGCTGAACTTGCGCCTTCCCTATCCACTGGGGGCCAAAGGGTCAATTCCGGAAAGGACCGGCGCAAACGTGACCGGTTTCACCCTTGCCGCCGCACGCGCACTGACTAAAGGTGCGCAAAACGCCTTGCGCAGGACCGCCTCATGTTCAGACCCGTTGCCGTGTTTGCCCTTCTTCTGTCCGCATTGCTGCTTGTGCACCCCAGGGCAGGCGCCGCCCAGGACGCCCAGGTCTACATCCAGGTCGAGGCGCAGCCCGACCGCGCCACCGCCGAGACCCGCGCCCAGGCCTACAGCGCGCTTTTCCCCGAAACCGTCGGCTTCGAGCTGCGCTCCGGCTGGTTCGGCATCCACCTTGGACCCTACCCCCCCGAGGAAGCGGCCGCGCTTCTGGCCAGCCTGAAATCCGAACGCCTGATCCCGTCCGACAGCTTCATCGCCTTTGCCCGCGACCTGCGTGACCCGTTCTGGCCCGCCGCAGGCGCCGCCGAAGGCAATGCCGCGCCCGCACAGGTCGACCCCGCCGCAGACCCCGCCGCGAC
>PNNE01000304.1 GCA_013824055.1 Rhodobacter sp.
GATGCCGGGAGTGATTTCCGGGAACACCATGAAGCCCAGGTTGTCGTTCGTCATCCCGCCTTCCTTGAAGACGCCGACGGCAAAGTTGCCCATCACATAGTTGGCAGCCTTGCCCTGCACGAAGATCGCCGCCGCATCCTGCCAGTCGATGGCGGCATGGTTCTCGGTGATGAAGGGCTGCAACTTGCCCAGGTTCTCGAACACCGCCCGCGCTTCGGGCGAGGTCCAGGAGATCTTGCCCGCCGCCAGATCGCTGTGGAACTGGTAGCCGTTGGTGCGCAAGCTGACATAGTCGAAGATCCCCGCAACCGGCCACAGCGCGCTTGACCCCGTGGTCACGCAGTCGATCTCGGCCGCCTTGAACTTCTCGCAGTTGGCCAGGAACTGGTCCCAGGTCACGCCTTCGGGGCCGGGCACTTCGACGCCAGCGGCAGCATAGGCGTCGCGGTTATAATAGATGCCCCACTGGTAGTAGGTGTAGGGGATGCCCCACTGCTTGCCGTCGATGGTCATCGAGGGCAGCGACGAGGCCAGCGCCTCGGTCAGACCTTCCGACACCCAGAGGTCCGAGATGTCGGCAAAAAGCCCGGCCTCGACGAAGGGCCGCATCCGGTTTGCGGCATACCAGTTGGCCAGGTCCGGCGGGTCCGCGGTCAGGAAGTTGCGGATCGCGTTCTTGTAGGCCTCGTGGTCGAAGTTGGTCAGCTGGACGTCGATCTCGGGGTTGGCGGCCTCGAAATCGGCGATCAGCGCTTCGGCGGCCGCCAGCGGTATCGGATCGTAGTCCGCGTTCCAGGTGACGACGCGCTTGTCCTGCGCGAAGGCCGAAGTGGACAGCAACAAGGCTGCCCCGAGCGTCAAAGCGCCCGTCAGTCTGTGAACCATGGTTTCCTCCCGTTTGGTTTCACTATTTGAAACTTAGTCTTGAATATTGAAAACTATGTCGGCTATCGTCTATCCTGTCAACAACCACGTTGGGGGAGGGAACCAGTGGGCGCGGAAGGACACGCAGACGGAACTGTCGGCAAGGCGCTGGACGTGCTGGACATGGTGGCCAGCCACGGTCGCCCGGTGCGCTTCTCGGATCTGCTGGGGGAAGCGGGTTATCCCAAGGCCACGCTCTACCGGCTTTTGCAGACCCTGACGCATCAGGGCATGCTGACCTTGGACCCCGACACCGGCACTTATGCGCTGGGCGTGCGGTTGGTACGGCTGGCCCACGCCGCCTGGGCGCAATCCTCGCTCGCCCCCATCGCGCGGCCCTATCTTGATGATTTGGCGCGCGAAACCGGCGAGACGATCCATCTGGCGCAGATGGACCTGGGCCAGGTGCTTTATGTCGACAAGCGCAACGCCGCC
>PNNE01000412.1 GCA_013824055.1 Rhodobacter sp.
TTGCACCGGGTGCATCTCACCCGACGGGCCGGAAATCCCCTCGACCGTCCGCACCGCCTTGCCATGCAGCTGGGGCAGGAACAGGATGCAGGCGTTCAGCGCCTTGGACCCCGAAGCATCTGTCACCATCACGGTGCAGGCCCCGCAGTCGCCCTCGTTGCAACCTTCCTTGGTCCCGGCCAACCCGCGCACCTCGCGCAGCCAGTCCAGCAGAGTCCGCGTCGGGGCTTCCCCCTCGATGCGAACCGGCGTTCCGTTCAACAGAAACGCTATGCTCATTCGTCAGTCCGCCGCGGTCTCCCCGGTTGGAGCAGTCTGCGTGGTCGCCCGATGCGGCGTAAAGCGACCCACGCGCCCCTTGAGCTTTTCTTTCATCAAGCGCGGCCTGCCGATTCAAGGCAAGAACAAACATGTTGTGAAAATGCGAAGCTGTTATCCGGATTTGCCGAAAATTGCGGCAGGCCGCGCTGCTGCTTGCCATCGGACCAGCCCGCGCCTAAGCCTTGGTCATGCCCGGCGCAAACCCCAGATACGTCCACCTGCGAACCCACACCGAACACTCGCTGCTTGAAGGCGCGGTGCCGGTGAAAAAGCTGGTCGATCTCTGCAAGGCCGCGGCGATGCCCGCCGTCGCCGTGACCGACACCAACAACATGTTCGCGGCGCTGGAGTTTTCCGTCACCGCGATGGGGGCAGGGGTCCAGCCCATCGTCGGCTGCCAGATCAGCATCGCCCACGACCCCGCCCAGCCCGGCGAAAAGCCCCGTCAGCCTGCGCCCATCGTCCTGCTGGCCCAGACCGAACAAGGCTACATGAACCTGATGCGGCTCAACACGCGGCTTTACATCGACGGGGCGATGACCGGCGCGGCCAACCTGCCGCAGGTGACGCTGGACGAACTGGCCCAGAACGCCGAGGGCCTGATCTGCCTGACCGGAGGCCCCGAAGGCCCGCTTGGCCGCTTCCATGCCACCGGCCAGCAGGCCAAGGCCCGCGCGATCCTCGAACGCCTTGCCGCCATCTACCCCAACCGGCTTTACGTCGAATTGCAGCGCCACCCCGGCCCCGGCGGGGCGCTGTCCGACACCGAAGCCCTCGCCGAACGTGGCGCCATCGACCTTGCCTATGAACTGGGCCTGCCGCTGGTCGCCACCAACGATGTCTATTTCCCCGCCCCCTCGATGTACGAGGCGCATGACGCCCTGATCTGCATCGCCGATGGGGCCTATGTCGACCAGCAGCAGCCCCGCCGCCGCCTGACTCCGCAGCACTACTTCAAGTCCGAAGCCGAGATGTGCGCCCTCTTCGCCGACCTGCCCGAGGCGCTGGAGAACACCGTCGAGATCGCCA
>PNNE01000191.1 GCA_013824055.1 Rhodobacter sp.
GCAACGCCCCGCCTCCGGTCAGCATCACGCCCCGGTCGACGATATCCGCCGCCAGGTCCGGAGGCGTGGCTTCCAGGGCCTGCATCACCGCATCGCAGATCTGCTGGACGGGTTCGGCCAGCGCTTCCGCGACCTGGGCCTGGTTGATCTCGGTTTCCTTCGGCACGCCGTTCAGAAGGTCTCGGCCCCGGATGGTCATGCTGGACCCGCGCCCGTCGTCGGGCATCCGCGCCGTGCCGATCGAGGTCTTGATCCGTTCGGCCGTCGATTCCCCGATCAGCAGGTTCTGGTGGCGGCGCAGGTAGCTTACGATGGCTTCGTCCATCCGGTCACCGCCGACGCGGACCGAGCGGGCGTAGACGATATCCCCCAGCGACAGGACCGCGACCTCGGTGGTGCCGCCGCCGATGTCGACGACCATGTTGCCCGTGGGTTCGGTGATCGGCATCCCGGCCCCGATGGCCGCCGCGATGGGCTCGGCGATCAGGCCCGCGCGCTTGGCCCCGGCCGACAGCACCGACTGCCGGATGGCGCGCTTTTCCACCGGCGTCGCGCCGTGCGGCACGCAGACGATGATCTTTGGCTTGCTGATGGTGGACCGCTTGTGCACCTTGCGGATGAAATGCTTGATCATCTCTTCCGCCGCCTCGAAGTCGGCGATCACCCCGTCGCGCATCGGGCGGATCGCCGAGATGGTGCCGGGGGTGCGGCCGAGCATCAGCTTGGCATCCTCACCCACGGCCAGGACCTGCTTCTTCCCGTCCTTGATGTGATAGGCCACGACCGATGGCTCGTTCAGCACGATGCCCTTGCCGCGGATGTAGACCAGGGTATTCGCAGTTCCGAGGTCGATCGCCATGTCCGACGAGAACAGGCTTGGGAAGAAAGCCATGTGCAGTCCTTCAACAACAGAGAACGCCCCGACTCGGGGGTACCGACGGGGCGCCTTCTTATAAGGGCATGGGCCGTCCGAGTGAAAGCCCCGCAGGCCGCTATCCGCGCACTTCCGCGTGCTTGCAGGAATACGATCTTTGATAGTCGCTTGCGAGTGTGTTTCGCGGCTTTCTTGCACTTATCCGATATGTCAGCCTGTGACGCGGAATGGACAGGGGGGGCGCGATGGGAAAAGCGGTCGGGCGCGTGGCGCTGGTCACGGGGGCGGGAAGCCCTGGGGGAATCGGCTTTGCCATCGCCCGGGCGCTGGTGGCAGGCGGCGCGCGGGTGGCGATCACGGCCACCTCGGCGCGCATCCACGACCGCGCGACCGGGCTTGGCTGCCTGTCGCACATCGCCGACCTGACCGATCCGGCGCAGGTGGCCGAACTGGTGCGGACGGTCGAGACCAGG
>PNNE01000058.1 GCA_013824055.1 Rhodobacter sp.
GGTTGGAGCAGGGGTCGTTTCCAAGATCATCGCGTAAGCGACTTGCACTAACCTGGGGCGGGCTGTAGAAGCCCGCCCTTCGACCACCAAATACCGACTAACGAAACAGAACCTCTTGGGTCGGCAGTCCGTGTCCTCGCCAACGTTCTAAAAGGAAGAAACTGATGCCAGGTCAGACAATCCGCATCCGGCTTCGCGCCTTCGATTACCGCGTGCTGGACGCCAGCACCCAGGAAATCGTGAACACCGCGAAGCGCACCGGTGCCACGGTTCGCGGGCCGATCCCGCTGCCGAACAAGATCGAGAAATTCACGGTTCTCCGTGGTCCGCACATCGACAAGAAGTCGCGCGACCAGTGGGAGATTCGCACGCACAAGCGTCTTCTCGACATCGTCGACCCCACCCCGCAGACCGTGGACGCGCTGATGAAGCTCGACCTCGCTGCCGGCGTGGACGTCGAGATCAAGGTTTAAGGGGGGCATGACCAAGATGCGCTCTGGAGTAATTGCAAAGAAGCTGGGCATGACCCGGCTGTTCCTGGCAGATGGCAAGCAGGTTCCGGTCACGGTTCTGCAGCTGGACAGCCTTCAGGTCGTGGCACAGCGCACCGCCGACAAGGATGGCTACACCGCCGTCCAGCTGGGTGCGGGCGTGGCCAAGGCCAAGCGGACCACCGCCGCACAGCGCGGCCATTTCGCCAAGGCGAACGTGGCCCCGAAGCGGAAGATTGCGGAGTTTCGCGTGACGCCGGATTGCCTGATCGACGTGGGCGCGGAAATCACCGCCGACCACTACCTTGCAGGCCAGTTCGTCGACGTTGCGGGCACCTCGATCGGCAAGGGCTTTGCCGGTGCGATGAAGCGGCACAACTTCGGCGGGCTTCGCGCCAGCCACGGTGTGTCGGTGTCGCACCGTTCGCACGGCTCGACCGGCCAGTGCCAGGACCCCGGCAAGGTGTTCAAGGGCAAGAAGATGGCCGGCCACCTGGGTTCGGTCCGCGTCACCACGCAGAACCTTCAGGTCGTCCGCACCGACGCCGACCGTGGCCTGATCATGATCAAGGGCGCTGTCCCCGGATCGCGTGGCGGCTGGGTCACGATCAAGGACGCCGTGAAGAAGCCGGAAGCCAAGGACGCCCCGCGTCCGGCCGCGATCCGGTCCGCTCAAGCTCCGGCTGCAGAAGTCGCCGCCGAAGGGGGTGAAGCATGAAACTCGATGTGATCAAGCTGGACGGCGGCAAGGCCGGTTCCGTCGATCTGGATGAGGCGCTGTTCGGCCTTGAGCCGCGCGCAGACATCCTGCACCGCGTGGTGCGCTGGCAGCGGGCGAAAT
>PNNE01000209.1 GCA_013824055.1 Rhodobacter sp.
CAGGTAGCTGGTGATCTCGCTGTCCTCGCCGCGGCCGGTCTGGCCCATCTGGGTGATCCCGGCGACTTCGGTGGTGAACCGGACGCAGCGGGTGCAGGAAATGCAGCGCGTCATCGCCGTCTTGACCAGGGGGCCAAGGTTCAGGTCCTCGGTCGCGCGCTTGGGCTCGCGGTAGCGGCTGAAGTCGACGCCGTAGGCCATCGCCTGATCCTGCAGGTCGCATTCGCCGCCCTGGTCGCAGATCGGGCAGTCGAGCGGGTGGTTGATGAGCAGGAACTCCATCACCCCTTCGCGGGCCTTCTTCACCATCGGAGAGCGGGTCTTGACCACGGGGGCCTGGCCTTCCGGCCCCGGCCGCAGGTCACGGACCTGCATCGCGCAGCTTGCCGCGGGCTTCGGCGGGCCGCCCACCACCTCGACCAGACACATCCGGCAGTTTCCGGCGATCGACAGGCGTTCGTGATAGCAGAACCGCGGGATCTCGACCCCGGCGACTTCCGCCGCCTGGATGATGGTCATCGCGCCATCGACCTCGACCAGGGTCCCGTCGATGCTGATTTTCTTGAGGTTGGTCATGGCCTTACTCCGCCGTCCCTTGCAGGCGGCCGTGGGTCCCCACAGCCGCGCGTCCCTGATATGTCTGTTGCCCGCCTGGCGTCACTTCTTCGACCTCAACAGGTAGCCGATCAGGCTTTCCTTGGCGATTTCCTCTTCGCCGATCCTGCAATAGGCCTCGGTGTTGCCCGGCTCGGCACCGCGTTCCTTCAGCCAGTCGGCCGCCAGAGCCTTGCCCTTGGCCTTTTCTTCCTTCGACCGGACCAGAGCGCGAATCTCGTCGGCGGTATAGCCCTGCGCCAGAGCATAGTCGCGCAGCTTGTTCAACTCGCTCAGGGCACGCAGTTTCCGCGCCTCGATCGTCGGGCAGTTGTCGTCGATGGCATCGCCGATGAAGCCCTGCAGCAGGGTGTTGATGATCACCGGCTCTTCGTTGATCGGCACCAGCGCATGGGCCGGGGCGGTAACGGCAAGGGTCAGGGCAATGGTCAGGTTGCGAAGCATGTTGGCCTCCTTGGCTGCTCGTGCGGCCGAGAAGGGGCCAAATCCCCTTGATATGCCATGACAAAGCCCCCGGATCAGGCCCCGGATCAGGCTATCGTGACCGAAGGTGACGGCAGTTGTCATGCGCAGCCCTCGGGATAGACCCATGCGCCGGTGGCCCGGTCGAAACGGTCGTAGATCGAGACGCGCACCTTGCCGCCGCAGGCCGCATCCGCCGCCTTGCGGGCCAGGGCACCCTCCCACATCTGGAACGGCTGGCCGTTGTTG
>PNNE01000297.1 GCA_013824055.1 Rhodobacter sp.
CCTGGACCCCTGGTATTCGCTGGGGACAGCAGACATGCTGGACGTGGCCTTCATGGGGCTGCACGTGGCGCAGATGACGCATCCCGTTGAAATGGCGCGCTGTTTCACGATGGTCACGGAAACCAATGCGCAGATCATGGGGCTGTCCGACCATGGTCTGCGGCCCGGATGCCTGGCGAGCCTGGTCGTGCTGGACGCGGGCAACCCGGTCGAGGCGCTGCGCCTGCGCCCGGACCGACTTGCGGTTGTGTCGAAAGGCAAGGTCGTGGCGCAGCGTCACCGCAATGATGCCCGGCTTGCCCTGGCGGGCCGCCACGACACTGTCCGCCGCAGGTTGCCGCCCCAAGGCTGAGCGCCGCCCGAATCGCCCCGGTCTCTTGCCAAACCCCCGCGCCTTCGCCCGGACCATCGCAATGTGCCGCAAGATCGGGCGGACGGCGGCGGCGGCGCGCAGCGATTGGCCTCGCGCAGAGGTTGTGGCGGGCCAGACTTCAAATCTCCTCTTGAGCGCCCCATTTTCGCCCCGTTCCACAACCATCACGGAAGCGAAGGATTGGTGCGCTTGTGTGGACGATGCCCCCTGCCCCGCAGGCCCGGTCGCCGAGCGTGCTGTCAGGCGTTGGCAAAAGCCGATTTGACGTCGCACCAGTTTGGGAAGGGTGAACGACATGGCGCAGCAGAAGGTGGCCGATCCCGTGGAAGAGGCGGACGACCTCATCGACGAACTGCAGCCCGGCGCAAAGCTTCTCAAGGGCCAGTACACGATCACCCGCTACATCAACTCGGGCGGTTTCGGCATCACCTATCTGGCCAAGGACAGCCTTGACCGCGATGTCGTGATCAAGGAGTGCTTCCCGTCCTCGGTCTGCCGACGGTCGAAGGTCGTGGTCGCCGCGCGGTCCCGCGCCCATACGGCCGAACTGCGGTCCATCGTGCAGCTTTTCGTCCGCGAGGCGCGAAACCTGGCGAAGATCGTCCACCCCAACATCGTCGCGGTCCACCAGGTTTTCGAGGACAACGGCACCGCCTACATGGCGATCGACTTCATCGACGGGCTGGACCTGCAGCAGATCATCGACGGCGAAGGCGAGATGCTTCAGCCGGACCATATCGTCCGGATCACCGACAAGCTTCTGGCGGCGGTCGGGTTCATCCATGACAACGACATGCTGCACCGCGACATCTCGCCCGACAACGTGCTGATCAACAAGGCCGGCGAGCCGATCCTGATCGACTTCGGCGCGGCACGGGAACATGCGTCCAAGACCACGCGCGCCATGTCGGCACTGCGGGTGGTCAAGGACGGCTACTCGCCA
>PNNE01000067.1 GCA_013824055.1 Rhodobacter sp.
AAAAGCTGGTCGCGGCCTTCAAGCAGGCAGCCTTCGGACGGCGATCGGAGAAGAGCGATCCGGACCAGTTCGAGCTGGCGCTGGAGGATCTGGAAACCGCGATTGCGGTGATCCACGCCGAAGAAGAGGCCGAGGATCGGGCTGCCAGACGGCCCGCCAAGCCGCGTGCCGCCAATCGCGGATCGCTGCCCAAGCACCTGCCGCGCGTCGAGGAAGTGATCGAGCCCGAGAGCCTGACCTGTGCCTGTGGTGGCTGCCTGCATTGCATCGGCGAGGATGTGTCGGATCGGCTGGACATCATCCCGGCCCAGTTCCGCGTGATCGTGACCCGTCGTCCGAAGTATGCCTGCCGGTCCTGCACCGACGGGATTATCCAGGCTCCGGCCCCGGCGCGGCTGATCCCGGGCGGCTTGCCGACCGAGGCGATGGTCGCGCATGTCCTGGTCAGCAAGTACGCGGACCACCTGCCGCTCTATCGGCAGGCCCAGATCTACAGCCGCCAGGGCGTCGACCTCGACCGGTCCACCCTGGCCGATTGGGTCGGTCGCGCCGCCTTCGAACTCCGACCCGTCCATGACGCGCTGATGGCTGACCTGAAGCGGTCCACCAAGCTGTTCATGGACGAGACCCGCGCCCCGGTCCTTGATCCGGGGGCGCGGAAGACCAAAACCGGATACTTCTGGGCGCTGGCCCGAGATGACCGGCCCTGGGGCGGCACGGTGCCACCGGGCGTGGCCTTCACCTATGCCCCCGGCCGCGGCGGACAGCATGCCGAACGGATATTGCAGGGTTTTGGCGGCATCCTGCAGGTTGACGGATACGCCGGATACAACCGCCTGATCGCCCCGGACCGGATCGGACCCGACATCCAGCTTGCCCATTGCTGGGCCCATGCCCGCCGCAAGCTGATCGAGATCACCCGAACCGGTCCCGCGCCGATTGCCGAGGAAGGCGTGACCCTCATCCGCGACCTCTACGCCATCGAGGCAGACATCCGCTGCAACGACCCCGCCACCCGCTTGGCGGCACGGCAGCAGCGTTCCGCCCCCATCCTCGCCCGTATCGACGACTGGCTGCACCACCACCGCGCCCGCGCCTCGGCCAAATCACCTTTGGGCCAGGCACTGGCCTATATCGCCAAATACCGCGAGGGCCTCGGCCGCTTCCTGACCGATGGCCGCATCGAGCTCGACAGCAACGCCGTCGAACGCACGATCCGCCCCATCGCCCTGAACCGCAAGAACGCTCTCTTCGCAGGCCATGACGCCGGTGCCGAAAATTGGGCCGTCATCG
>PNNE01000292.1 GCA_013824055.1 Rhodobacter sp.
CTCCAGCCCCTGGCGCAGGTCATCCAGCCCCTTGCCGACCGGGAAGGTGCAGTCGATGAACGCGACCTGATCGCCAAAGCGCTGCACCATCACGTCGAACTCGCGGTTCGCGATGAAGGGGCTTTCCAGCACCAGGATCTCGGTCTGGCTGTTGTTCTCGTCCAGCACATTGCGCAGGTTGCCGAAGCGGGTCTTCAAGGACATCACCCGGCCTTCGCGCAGGCTGTCGATGGGCGGGTTCGTCACCTGGCTGAAGTTCTGCCGGAAGTAGTGCGACAGCGGCCGGTAGACCGCCGACAGTACCGCAGGCGGCGTGTCATCGCCCATCGAGGCGACCATTTCCTTGCCGTCCTCGGCCATCGGCGCCAGGACCTGCTCCAGCTCCTCGACCGTGAAGCCCGCCGCGATCTGGCGCTTGCGCAGGTCGCCGCCGGTAAAAGTCTGCGTCTCGGGGATATCCTTCAGCAGCGCGTTCAGATCGACGATCTTGCCCACCCACTCGCCATAAGGCTGGGCGGCGGCAAGTTTGTCTTTCATTTCAACGTCGTGGTAAAGCCGCCCCTCTACCATGTCGACGGCAATCATCTGCCCCGGCCCCAAGGCACCCTTCTCGCGGATCGTGGATTCGTCGACCGGAACCATCCCGGCCTCCGACCCCGCGATCAAGAGCCCGTCGCCCGTCACCACATAGCGCATCGGCCGCAGACCGTTGCGGTCCAGCCCGCCGCAGACCCAGCGGCCGTCGGTCATCGCCAGGGCCGCCGGACCATCCCAGGGCTCGATGACCGAGTTGCAGTAGGAATACATGTCGGCCCAGGCCTTGGGCATGTTCACCGTCTGCTTCGACCAGGCCTCGGGCACCAGCATCGTCTTGGCCATCGGGGCGCTGCGGCCAGACCGCACCAGCACCTCGAACACCGCGTCCAGAGCGCCACTGTCCGACGTGCCCCCCGGAATGATCGGCTTGATGTCCTCTGCCGCCTCGCCGAAGTTGGCGGATGCCATGCGGATCTCGTGGGACTTCATCCAGTTGACGTTGCCCTTCAACGTGTTGATCTCGCCGTTGTGGGCCAGCATCCGGAACGGCTGCGCCAGCCACCACTGCGGGAAGGTGTTCGTCGAATACCGCTGGTGATAGATCGCAAAGGCGCTTTCGAACCGCTCGTCCATCAGGTCGGGGTAGAAGGTCGCGACCTGCTCGGCCAGCATCATCCCCTTGTAGATGATGCTGCGGCAGGACAGGCTGCACAGATACATCCCCTGGATGCCCGCC
>PNNE01000295.1 GCA_013824055.1 Rhodobacter sp.
AAAGGGGTCTACGCCGCCCGACCCCAGCTTGTGCGACCTTCTTCACCTTTGCATCCTTGTCCGTGTTCCCGAGGCGCAGCGTCAGGCCCGCCTGATCGCGCGAGAGGGCACGCTGGGACCCTGGGAACTGCAATGGCACCAAGCCGAAGCCTGGTACTTTGCCCACGCCGCACCTTTGGCCGCTTTCGATCTGGTGCTGAACCTGGACCAGGCTGGTGCCGGACCAGGCTGGACACGCCCTAGGGCAGCGGCAGGGGGCTGAGACCCGCCGCGATGCTGGCCCTGATATAGGCGTCGCGCGCGGCCTGGGCGGCGACGGCGCGCGCCTCGGCTGCGGGATGGTGACCCTCATCCCGTTCGGCAAGGTCGACCGCGATCTGCGCGGCCAGGCCCGAAGGCTGATGCACCGCCTCACGGCGGAAGGTATCGGTCACCGGAGGCGCACTTTGCGCGGCCGCCACGCTGATGGCCCGGTCCGGGACCTGCTGCGATGCGTTTGGCTGAACCGGCGTCAGCGACCGGATGGATGAAATCAGGTCCATGATCGACCCCCATGTTGACCCCCTGAAGGACAGGATAGCTCAGGTTGTGCCGCGGGGCATCGGCGAAATGCCTAAAATGCCCTGGACCGCAGATCCAACCCAATCCAGCGGATCAAGATAGCCTCGTAATTAACTGATTAAATGAAGATAAGCACTCATCCCGCCATGCGCGTCATGGTGTCAGCAGCCGCGTGAAGAGGGTTTCCAGAAAGTCGCCGGCTTCGGAATAGGGATCGTGACCCGGGCCCAGGACCGCCCGGACCTGCACCTCGAAGTCCGCGTAATGCTGGGTCAAGGCCCAGATCGAGAACACCAGATGCACCGGATCGACTCGGGCAATTCGCCCCTCGTCCATCCACCGGGTCAGGATCGCAGCCTTTTCCTCGACCAGGCGGCGCAGGTCGCCCTCGATCGCGGCCTGCATCCGCGGTGCCCCTTGCAGGATCTCGCCCGCAAAGAGCCGGCTTTCCCGCGGAAAGTCCCGCGCCAGGTCCAGCTTGCGCCGCACATAGGCCAGGACCTCCTGCAACGGCTGGCCGGCCGGGTTCATCGCGCGCAACGGGTCCAGCCAGGTGTCCAGCAGCCCGGTCAGAAGCGCCTTGTGAACCTCTTCCTTCGAGGGGAAATAATACAGCAGGTTCGGCTTCGACAGCCCGGCCACCTCGGCGATCTGATCCAGCGTGGCGCCGCGGAAGCCGTGCAGCGAGAACACCTCAAG
>PNNE01000370.1 GCA_013824055.1 Rhodobacter sp.
ACGATGATCGGCAGGTCGGTCGACCGTTTGATCCGCGCGACCTCGGGGGCGACGTCGGTGGCCACGGCGGCGGCGGCCCCGGTGATCCCGGTGACCGAGACGTAGTAGACGAAGCCCGAGGTGTTCTGCAGCACTTTCGGCAGGCGCTTGGCATCGGTGGTGGGGGTTGCAAGGCGGATGAAGTTCAGCCCGGCCTTCTGGGCCGGGATGCACAGCTCGTCGTCTTCTTCGGGGGGCAGGTCCACGACGATAAGGCCGTCGATCCCGGCTTCGGTCGCGTCAGCCAGGAAGCGGTCGACACCGCGGGAATAGATCGGGTTGTAATAGCCCATGAGGACGATGGGCGTGGTGCTGTTCCCTGCCCGGAAGCTGCGCACCATCGCCAGCAGCTTGTCCATCGTCATGCCGCCTTCCAGCGCGCGCTGTCCGGCAGCCTGGATCGTCGGGCCGTCGGCCATCGGGTCGGTGAAGGGCATCCCCAGCTCGATCACGTCGACCCCGGCGGCGGGCAGGCCCTGCATGACGGCAAGACTGGTCGCCTCGTCCGGGTCGCCGCCCATGATATAGGCGACGAAGGCCTTCTTCCCCTCGGCCCGCAGCCGCGCGAAAGTGTCGTCGATTCTGGTCATCTGGTCCCGCGCCCCTTGAAAGATTGCATCGGGTTTCGCACGGTCCTGCGGGAAAGATCAAGGATCAGGCATCCGCCGAGGCGTCGAGGGGATCTTCCGGGGCGACAGAGATCATCCAGTGCGTGCCGTAGCGGTCCTTCAGCATGCCGAAGCCGGGCGAGAAGAAGGTCGAGCCGAAGTCCTGGATCACCGAGCCGCCCTTTGCCAGCGCGGTGAAGATCCGGCGGGCCTCGGCCACGGTGTCGGCCAGCTGCATGATCGACACCGCAGCCTGTGGATCGCCCGTCATGCCGGGCGGATAATCCGAGGCCATGAGCAGTCCGTCGGGCAGACTGACCTGGCCGTGGACGATCCGGGTGGGGTCGCGCATCGCATCGTCGACGTCGGGCGCATCGGCGTAGCGCATGAGCTGCAGGTCTTCGGCGCCGAAGACATCGGCATAAAAGGCCAGCGCCTCGGCGCAGTGGCCCTGGAAGTGCAGATAGGGGATCGGCATGGCGGCCTCCTTTCGGGACAGGATCAGGATAGCACGGCACGACGCCGTGCGGGGCAACTTGATAAGCCGGGGCGCGCCCACTAGAAGCGGCCGGGAAAACTGACGGAGTATGGCGCG
>PNNE01000246.1 GCA_013824055.1 Rhodobacter sp.
GGCGCGATCTTCTGCCACGACAAGGATCATGCCGATGCCGCAGTTGAAGGTCTTCAGAAGCTCGGGTTCCGACATGTTCGCCGTGGTGGCAAGCCAGCGGAAGACCGGGGGCAGCGTCCAGGCACCAAGGTCGATCTCGCAGGCAAGGCCCTCCGGCAGGACGCGCGGCGGGTTCTCGGTGAGGCCGCCGCCGGTGATATGGGCCAGGCCGCGGACCCCCCCGGCGCGGACGGCGGCCAGGGCCTGGCGGACGTAAAGGCGGGTGGGGGTCAGAAGAGCCTCGCCCAGCGAGCCTGCGCTGAACGGCGACGGCGCGTCCCAGCCAAGGCCGGAAAGCTCCACCACCTTGCGGACAAAGCTGTAGCCGTTGGAATGGACCCCGCTGGAGGCGAGACCCAGCAGAACGTCGCCCTGCTGCACATCGCGCGGCAGGTCCTGGCCACGTTCCATCGCGCCGACCGCGAAGCCGGCAAGGTCGAAGTCGCCCTTGTGGTACATGCCCGGCATCTCGGCCGTCTCGCCGCCGATCAGCGCGCAGCCGCTGTCCGCGCAGCCCCTGGCGATGCCGGTGATGATGCGGGTGGCCGCTTCGACCTCCAGCTTGCCGGTGGCGAAATAGTCGAGGAAGAACAGCGGTTCCGCCCCCTGGCAAACCAGGTCGTTGACGCACATCGCGACGAGGTCGATCCCGATCGTGTCGACATGCCCGGTGTCGATGGCGATGCGCAGCTTGGTGCCGACGCCGTCGGTCGCGGCCACCAGGATCGGGTCCTGATAGCCCGCGGCCCTGAGGTCAAAGAGCGCCCCGAAGCCGCCAAGTCCGCCCATCACGCCAGAGCGGCTGGTGGATCTGGCGGCGGGCTTGATCCGGTCGACAAGGCGGTTTCCAGCGTCGATGTCCACGCCCGCATCGGCATAGGTCAGACCGTTGTGCCCCGTCGCCATGTCGCATCCCTCTCACAGCCAGTTCGCCCGTCCGCTACACCAGAAGCGGGGCACGGGCAACTGCGGGCTTTGGCGGCGCTCTGCAAGGCTGCCGCTCTTTCATCTCATGCTTCCCGCATGCGAACCGCAGCACGGACCTGCGACACCTCTGGCCCCGGCTTTGGCTTGACCCTTGCGGCGGGTCTGCTAGTCAGATGCCGCTACGGGCCTGTAGCTCAATTGGTTAGAGCAGGGCGCTCATAACGCCTTGGTTGGGGGTTCGAGTCCCTCCGGGCCTACCAAA
>PNNE01000122.1 GCA_013824055.1 Rhodobacter sp.
CTGGTCAACATCGGCGAGGCGGTCGGCATCATCGCCGCCCAATCCATCGGTGAACCCGGCACCCAGCTGACGATGCGGACCTTCCACATCGGCGGCGTCGCCCAGGGCGGCCAGCAGTCCTTCCTGGAAGCCAGCCAGGAAGGCAAGATCGAGTTCCGCAACGCCAACCTTCTGTCCAACGTCTCGGGCGAGCAGATCGTGGTCGGCCGGAACATGTCGATCGCCATCATCGACGAGGCGGGCCAGGAACGGGCCGCCCACAAGCTGACCTACGGCGCAAAGCTGCACGTCAAGGAAGGCGAGGTCGTCAAGCGCGGCACCAAGCTCTTCGAATGGGACCCCTTCACCCTGCCGATCATCGCCGAAAAGACCGGCGTGGCGCGGTTCAAGGACCTGGTCGCGGGGATCTCGGTCCGCGAGGAAACCGACGATGCGACGGGGATGACCCAGAAGATCGTCTCGGACTGGCGTTCGGTGCCCAAGGGCGGCGACCTCAAGCCCGAGATCATCGTGATGGACCCGGCCACGGGCGATCCGGTGCGCGGCGACAGCGGCAATCCGATCACCTACGCCATGTCGGTGGACGCGATCCTGTCGGTCGAAGACGGCCAGGAGTTGCGGCCCGGCGACGTGGTGGCGCGTATCCCGCGCGAAGGGGCCAAGACCAAGGACATCACCGGGGGTCTGCCCCGCGTGGCCGAACTGTTCGAGGCCCGTCGCCCGAAGGATCACGCGATCATCGCGGAAACCGACGGCTATGTCCGCTTCGGCAAGGACTACAAGAACAAGCGCCGCATCACCGTCGAGCCGGTCGATGAGACGCTGACCGCCGTCGAATACATGATCCCCAAGGGCAAGCACATTCCGGTTCAGGAAGGCGACTTCGTCCAGAAGGGCGACTACATCATGGACGGCAACCCGGCTCCGCACGACATCCTGCGGATCATGGGGATCGAGGCGCTTGCCAACTACATGATCGACGAAGTGCAGGACGTCTACCGGCTGCAGGGCGTGAAGATCAACGACAAGCACATCGAGGTCATCGTTCGCCAGATGCTGCAGAAGTTCGAGATCCTCGATGGTGGCGACACCACGCTGCTGAAGGGCGAACAGGTCGAGAAGATCGAACTGGACGAAGAAAACGCCAAGTCGGTTGCCCGTGGCGGCCGCGAGGCGAAGGCCGAACCGGTCCTTCTGGGGATCACCAAGGC
>PNNE01000263.1 GCA_013824055.1 Rhodobacter sp.
CGACGGGCGAACCAGCCCAGCCAGGGCTCGCAGACCGTCCAGAGCCGGTGCGAATTCAGGATCATGTAGGTCGAACTGGCGATGGTGACGATGCCGACGAAGGTGGTCAGCCCCAGCGCCTCGGGCCCGACATGGCCCAGCGTCACCCCCATGGCGACGAAGATCAGGCTGAATTCGCTGATCTGGGCCACGGTCAGCCCGGCCAGGAACCCCGTCCGCTTGGCATAGCCCAGCGCCGCCATGATCGCGAGCACGATCAGGGGGTTGCCCACCAGCACGAAGGCCGACAGCAGCAGCGCCTCGGGCACCTGCGCCATCACCAGCCCAAGATCAAGCTGCGCGCCCAGGCCGACGAAGAAGAACAAGAGCAGAAAGTCGCGCAGTGGCGACAGCCGCGAGGCCAGCGTCTCGCGCAGCGGTGTCGAGGCCAGCGTGACCCCGGCCAAAAGCCCGCCCAGCTCCTTGGAAAAGCCCAGATAATCGCCCACCGCCGCGAAAAGCGTGGCCCAGGCCACGGCGAATGCGATCAGCAGCTCGGGCGATCCCGCCAGCATCCGCGTCAGGGGCGTGGCGACCCAGCGGATGATCGCCAGCGACGCCGCCACCATCACCGCGCCCCAGACAAAGACCATCGCGATCTCGCCCGCGGCACCCCCGGCGCCCGAGGTGGCCGCACCCGCCGCCTGACCCGCGGCGATGGCCGACAGCACCACCATGGCGATCACCACCACGATGTCCTGCACGATCAGGAACCCCAGCGCGATGCGGCCATGCAGCGAGTCGACCTCGCGCTTGTCGGACAGAAGCTTGACGATGATGATGGTGCTGGAAAAGGTCAGCGCGACGGCGATGTAAAGGCTGGTCACCCAGTCCATCCCCAGGGCAAGGCAGATCAGGAAGCCGAAAACCGAGGTGAAGCCGACCTGCCCCAGCCCGGTCAGCAGCGCGACCGGCCCCAGCGTGCGCACCAGGCCCAGGTCCAGCTTCAGCCCGACCAGGAACAACAGCAGCGCGATCCCCAGTTCGGCGAAAAGATGCAGGTGTGGGTCGGCCTCGGCGGTGCCCGCCAGCCCCAGCACCGAAGGCCCGACCAGAAGCCCGACCGCGATGAAGCTGACGATCAGCGGCTGGCGCAGCTTCATCCCGACCAGCGCCACCACCGCGGCGACGACCAGGATCGCCGTCACCTCGCGGAACAGCGA
>PNNE01000441.1 GCA_013824055.1 Rhodobacter sp.
TTCGGCACGATGATGCGCTGGCGGGCGCACCGCCATGTGCTGCGCCAGCCGGTCGGCTGGTTCGAAAGCGACTTCGCGGGCCGCATCGCCAACCGGATCATGCAGGCCCCACCCGCGGCCGGGGACGCCGTGTTCCAGGTCTTCGACATGGCCGCCTTCGCCGCCGCCACCTTCCTTGGCGCGCTTCTGATGCTGGCCGAGGCCGACCCCCGGCTGATGATCCCGCTGCTGTTGTGGCTGGTCGCCTACCTCGCCCTGATGCGCTGGACGATCCGCCGCGCCGGCCCTGCCGCCACCGCCTCGTCCGACGCCCGCAGCGCGGTCACGGGCCGCGTCGTGGACAGCTATACCAACATCCACTCGGTCAAGCTCTTCGCCCACCAGGACTCCGAGCTGAACTATGCCAAGGACGCCATCGAGACCGCCCGCACGACCTTTCAGAAGGAAATGCGCATCGTCACCAAGATGGACATGGCCCTGACCTTCATCAACGGGTTGATGATCCTTGGCGTCTCTGCGCTGGCCATCTGGCTCTGGACCCACGACCTTGCCACCGTCGGCGTTGTCGCCGGGGCCGTGGCGCTGGTCCTGCGCCTGCATTCGATGACCTACTGGATCATGTGGGCCTCGACCCAGCTGGTGCAGAACCTTGGCACCCTGGCCGAAGGGATGGAGACGATCGCCCAGCCCGTCACCCTGGTCGACAAGCCGGGAGCCAAGCCCTTGAACTTCCAGCAGGGTCTGCTGGAACTGAAGGACGTCTCGCATCACTATGGCCGCGGCTTCGGGGGCCTCAGGAACGTCAGCCTGACCATCCGTCCGGGCGAGAAGATCGGCGTCGTCGGCCGCTCCGGCGCGGGGAAATCCACGCTGGTCAAGCTGATCCTGCGCTTTTACGACACTGAATCCGGCGCGATCCTGATCGACGGGCAGGACATCGGCGAGGTGACGCAGGAAAGCCTGCGGCAGCAGATCGGCATGGTCCAGCAGGACTCGTCGCTGCTCCACCGTTCGGTCCGCGACAACATCCTGTATGGCCGCCCCGAGGCATCGGAAGCCGAGATGATCGCCGCCGCGAAGAAGGCCGAGGCGCATGACTTCATCCTGACGCTGGAGGACCCCCAGGGCCGCCAGGGCTATGACGCCCATGTCGGCGAACGCGGCGTCAAGCTGTCCGGGGGCCAGCGCCAGCGT
>PNNE01000389.1 GCA_013824055.1 Rhodobacter sp.
GACAGCCTGGAAATCTGGCCCGCCCACCTGGAGGACCGGGCCTGGCGCTTTTCGTTCTTCGGCGAGGAGCTTGAGTCGATCACCGAATTCGACCCATTGACCGGGGCCAGGACTGACAGCTTCAAGCAGATCCGCATCTATGCCAACAGCCACTACGTCACGCCGCGCCCGACGCTGGCCCAGGCCACGAAGGGCATCAAGGACGAGCTGTTCCATCGCCTGAAGCAGCTGACCGGCGAGGGCAAGCTTCTGGAAGCCCAGCGCCTGGAACAGCGCACCAACTTCGACCTTGAAATGCTGGAGGCGACGGGGTCCTGCGCCGGGATCGAGAATTATTCCCGCTACCTGACCGGCCGCGCTCCGGGTGAACCGCCGCCGACGCTGTTCGAGTTCATTCCCGACAATGCGATTGTCTTTGCAGACGAATCCCACGTCTCGGTCCCGCAGATCGGGGGCATGTACAAGGGCGACTTCCGCCGCAAGATGACGCTTGCCGAGCACGGCTTCCGGCTGCCCAGCTGCATGGACAACCGACCCCTCAAGTTCGAGGAATGGGACGCGATGCGCCCGCAATCGGTCTTTGTCTCGGCCACCCCGGCGGCGTGGGAGCTGGAACAGACCGGCGGCGTCTTCACCGAACAGGTGATCCGCCCGACCGGCCTGATCGACCCGCCCGTCGAGATCCGCCCCGTGGAAATGCAGGTGGACGACCTGCTGGACGAAATCCGCAAGGTCGCGGCAAAGGGCCTGCGCACCCTGGCGACGGTCCTGACCAAGCGCATGGCCGAGGACCTGACCGACTACCTGCACGAACAGGGCATCCGGGTGCGCTACATGCACAGTGACATCGACACCATCGAGCGCATCGAGATCCTGCGGGATCTTCGGCTTGGCGCCTTTGACGTGCTGGTCGGGATCAACCTCTTGCGCGAAGGCCTGGACATCCCGGAATGCGGGCTGGTCGCGATCCTTGACGCCGACAAGGAGGGCTTTCTGCGATCCGAAACCTCGCTGATCCAGACCATCGGCCGGGCCGCGCGGAACTCGGAAGGTCGGGTGATCATGTATGCCGACCGGATGACGGGGTCGATGGAACGGGCCATCGGCGAGACCAACCGTCGCCGGGAAAAGCAGATCGCCTACAACATCAAGCACGGCATCACGCCCGAGACGGTGAAGAAGAACGT
>PNNE01000231.1 GCA_013824055.1 Rhodobacter sp.
AGGCCTTCGCGCCCCCCGCCTTCCGCAACGCGCCCACCGATGCCTACGACGCCTTCCACGCCGCCGACCCGGTGTTCCGCGCCTGGGCCGACACCAACCTGACCGCGCACCGCCACGCGCAATATGCCATCGTCACCATCAGCCTGAAGGCGCATGGCGCCACCCCCGGCGATGCGACCAGCGACCAGATGCGCCTGATGGCGGACCTGGCCGAGGCCTACGGCCACGGCGACCTGCGCATCAGCCACGAACAGAACGTGATCCTGCCGCATGTGCACAAATCCGACCTGCCAGCGCTGCATGCGGCGCTGACCACGCAGGGGCTGGCCACGGCCAATGTCGGCCTTCTGTCCGACATCATCGCCTGCCCCGGCATGGACTACTGCGCGCTGGCCACCGCCCGCTCGATCCCCGTGGCCCAGGAACTGGCCACCCATTTCGAGGCGCTGAAGCTGGAACACGAGATCGGCCCGCTGAAGATCAAGATCTCGGGCTGCATCAACGCCTGCGGGCATCACCATGTCGGTCACATCGGCATCCTGGGGCTGGATCGGGCGGGGGTAGAGAACTACCAGATCACCCTGGGCGGCGACGGCACCGAAGCTGCGGTGATCGGCGACAAGACCGGGCCGGGCTTTGCCTACACGGACATCGTGCCCGCCGTCGAGCGCATCCTGCGCGCCTACCTTGCCCTGCGGCTGGAGCCGTCCGAGACCTTCCTGCAGGCCTTCCGGCGCCTGGGGATGGAGCCGTTCAAGGCCGCGCTCTACGACGCCGGCGAGGACGCGCAAGATGCCGCGTGACGGGCGCCACCAGGGCCCCGTCGCCGAACGGGTCGCCACGCTGAATGCGCGCTACAAGCACCATTCGGCGACGGCGGTGCTGGAACATGCGCTGAAGGACGACGATCTGGGCCGGGTGGCGCTGGTGTCGTCCTTCGGGGCGGAATCGGTGGTGCTGCTGCACCTCGTCAGCGTCATCGCGCCGGAAACGCCGGTGCTGTTCATCGACACCCGGATGCTGTTTCAAGAAACGCTGGACTACCAGCGCGATCTGGCCGAACGGCTGAACCTCTGCGACATCCGCACCATCCGCGCGAACCCCGCCCGCGTCAGCTTCGAAGACCCCGACGGCACGCTGCACCAGTTCTCGACCGACAGCTGCTGCAATGTCCGCAAGGTCGAAC
>PNNE01000152.1 GCA_013824055.1 Rhodobacter sp.
TCGATCCGCAGGCTGCGCGCCTGTTCGACAAAGCCCAGGTACTGCTCGGCCAGTTGCAGGACCGAGATCTTGCGCAGGTCCACCTTCTGCGTCCGGCTCAGCGTCAACAGAAGGTCGAGCGGTCCCTCGAACCCGTCCACATCGACGATCAGCGCCTCGGCCGCCAGCCGCTCTTCGGGCGGGATGCGTTCGGGCTGGTCCCAGGATGCTTCAGCCATGCGCCAGCTCTGCAAGGGCGGCCTCAAGGTCCACCGGGCCGGGACGCCGCGCCGCCACCGCCGCCTGGGCCCGCGCCAGCGCCGCAGGTCCCATCACCCCCGCCGCCCCGGCGACTTCGACCATCTCGGCCAGGTCGCCCTTGCAATGGAGCGCGATGTCCACCCCCGCAGCGATGGTCCGGGCCGTTCGTTCCGCCAGCGTCCCGGACAAGGCCTGCATGTTCAGGTCGTCCGACATCAGCAGGCCCTGGAAGCCGATCTGCTCGCGGATCACCCGGATCACCCTGGGTGACTGCGTGGCGGGCCGATCCGCATCCAGCGCGGCAAAGACCAGATGCGCGGTCATCGCCATCGGCAAGTCGCGCAAGGCACGGAACGGCGCGAAATCGACCGCGGTCAGGTCGATGTGCGAGGCATCGACCGTCGGCAGATCGTGGTGCGTGTCGACGCGGCTCAGTCCATGCCCCGGCATGTGCTTCATCACCGGCAGGACGCCGCCGGCCATCAGCCCTTCGGCGACCGCCCGCCCGATCCGCGCCACGGTATCCGGGTCGCGCCCGTAACAGCGGTTCATCAGGAAGGGATGCGTTTCGGGCCGCGCCACGTCCAGCGTCGGAATGCAATTCGCGTCGATCCCGACCGCCGCCAGTTCCGCCGCAATCACCGTGGCGCGCAGCCGCATCACCCGCTCTGCCGCCTTGACCGAGCCCGCACCCGCCACCGTATCCAGCGGAGGCGCCCAGTCCCGCCAGTGCGGCGCGCGCAGGCGTTGCACCCGCCCCCCCTCCTGGTCCACCAGGATCGGAGCTTCCCACCCCACGGCGTCCCGCAGGTCGGCCGTCAGGCGGCGCAGCTGATCCGGGTCCTCGACGTTGCGCGCGAACAGGATGAAGCCGAACGGATCGGCGTCGCGGTAGAAGGCGCGTTCCTCGGGCAGAAGCCTCGGCCCGGCGCAGCCGAAGAT
>PNNE01000178.1 GCA_013824055.1 Rhodobacter sp.
GTGTCCTCGATCGTCAGGACGCGTTCGTGGTTGTCGATGAAGGACGACAGCGCGTTCAGCGTGGTCGTCTTGCCCGAACCCGTACCGCCCGAGACGATGATGTTCAGCCGGCAGGACACGGCGGCCTGAAGGTAGGCGGCCATTTCTTCGGTGAAGGCGCCGAAGCGGACCAGGTCCTCGATCCGCAGCTTGTCCTTCTTGAACTTTCGAATCGACACCAGCGAGCCATCCACCGCGATCGGCGGGATCATGCAGTTGAAACGGCTGCCGTCCTGCAGACGGGCGTCGCAATAGGGGTTGGATTCATCGACCCGGCGGCCCACGGCAGAGACGATCTTGTCGATGATGCGCAGAAGGTGGCGTTCGTCGCGGAAGGTGACGTCGGAAAGCTCCAGCTTGCCGGCGCGTTCGATGAAGATGCGCTTTGGCCCGTTGACCAGGATGTCGTTGATCGTGTCGTCCTTCAGCAGCGGCTCCAGCGGGCCAAGACCCATGACCTCGTCATACAGCTCTTGCGTCAGGGCAAGGCGGTCCTCCTTGTTCAGGGCGACCGACATCTCGTCCAGCGCTTCGGTGGCCAGCGAGGTGATTTCGGTGCGCAGCTGCTGCTCGCTGGCCGATTCCAGAGCCGAAAGGTTCAGGTCTTCGAGAAGACGCTTGTGGATCTCGACCTTGAGTTCGGTCAGGCGCTCCTTGCGCTTCTTTTCCCGGTCGGCGGCGACGGCTTCGGCGGCCGGGCGCTGCTGTACCTGCGGCTGGGCCGGAGCCCGGGCAGCCGATGCGGCGGCCGCAGCCGAGGCCGCGACGGGTGCTGCGCCCTGGGTCGGGCGCGCGCCGGGCGGGGTGTCTTTCTTGAAGCGGCTAAACACTGGTCATTCCCCTTGAATCAGGCCTTGGCGGTTTCAGCGGCTTTGTTCAGGTCATACAAGGACTTGGCAAGCTTCTGCAGTTCCTTGCGCAGCGGGTTCTTCGCGGCGCTTTCGGCAATGGGCAGGCCGTGGTCGTTGGCCTGGGTCACCTGTTCGCCACCATCGGGCAGCTGCACCTCGATGGCGATGTCCAGGCTTTCCGCCATGCGCTTGACGCGCGCCTTGGCGGAAAGGTCGGTGAACTTGGGCGCGCGGTTCAGCACATAGCGCACCTTGTCGTAGGGCAGGGCTTCGGCCTTCAGCGC
>PNNE01000454.1 GCA_013824055.1 Rhodobacter sp.
CGATCTTTGCCGACATGGGGTTTTCGGTGGCCGAGGGGCCGCAGGTCGAAAGCGACTGGTACAACTTCGACGCGCTGAACATCCCGCCCGAACACCCGGCGCGGCAAGAGCATGACACCTTCTTCATGGCGCGTGCGCCCGGCGACAACCGCCCGCCGCATGTGCTGCGGACCCATACCTCTCCGGTTCAGATCCGGGCGATGATGGCCCAGGGTGCGCCGATCCGGGTGATCGCTCCGGGCCGGGTCTACCGCATGGACATGGACCAGACCCACACGCCGATGTTCCACCAGGTCGAGGGGCTGGCGATCGACCGCAAGGTCAGCATGGCGAACCTGAAATGGTGCCTGGAGGAGTTCTGCCGCGCCTTCTTCGAGGTCGACAAGGTGGAGCTGCGCTTCCGTGCCTCGCATTTCCCGTTCACCGAGCCTTCGGCCGAGGTCGACATCCGTTATTCGAACGTCGGCGGTCAGCTGAAGATCGGCGAGGGCGACAAGTGGATGGAGATCCTGGGCTCGGGCATGGTGCATCCGAAGGTGCTTGCCGCCGCCGGGGTCGATCCGACCCAGTGGCAGGGCTTTGCCTTCGGCATGGGGATCGACCGGATCGCGATGCTGAAATACGGCATCCCCGACCTGCGGGCCTTCTTCGAGGCCGACCTGCGCTGGCTGCGGCACTACGGGTTCAGCGCGCTGGACGTGCCGGACCTGGCGGGGGGGTTGTCGGCCTGAATGGACGACCCGGACCTTTCCGCCCGCAAGCATCTGGCTGGGAGTGATCCCGCCTTTCCGGCGCGGCGGGAAGAGGCCTGGGGGCGGATCGTGGCGGCATTGGACGGGGTGCTGGTCCCGGCGGGCTATACGCTGGCCAGGACGACCTGGACCCGGGTGACGTCGGCGGGCAAGTCGGCGGTGCATCTGCAGCGCAATCGCTATGGCTGGGATGTGCAGATCATCCTGCGCTTCGTGACCCCGGACGGATCGTTGCCCGATCACCCGGACTGGCCCGGCATCGAGGAGGTGACGCTGGCCGAGTTCTTCGAGGAAGCCGCCAGCGATCCGGGGACCCTGGCCTTCGTCGACGTGCTGGAGCGGCCGGACTGTCTGGAGGTGGCGGTCGCAACCCTGCGGGAGCAGGTGCTGCCCTGGTTCGAGGCTTTGCATCTGGAA
>PNNE01000234.1 GCA_013824055.1 Rhodobacter sp.
AACAGGGCCTGGGCGCCAATGGCGCGGGCGTCGTCGGGGGTCATGATCCGGGTCTGGACGGGCGCGTTCTGGCGGATGAAGGCGTTGACCTCGGCCTCGATGGTCGACAGGTCCGGGGCCGGGATGGCGGCCGAATGGCTGAAGTCAAAGCGCAGCCGGTCGGCGGCGTTGAGGCTGCCCCGCTGGGCCACGTGATCACCAAGCCGTCGGCGCAGCGCCTCGTGCAGCAGGTGCGTGGCGGAGTGGTTGGCGCGGATCGCGGAGCGGCGGCTGTGCGCCACCTCCAGCTTCGCGGGTTGTCCTTTGATCACAGTGCCTTCCGTGACGCGGCCAATGTGGATGAAGACCCCGGCGGCCTTCCTGACGTCGGTCACTTCGGCCGTGCCGGTGTCGGTTCGGATCAACCCCGCATCGCCGACCTGACCTCCGCTTTCGGCGTAGAACGGGGTCTGGTTGACCACGATCTGCACCGTCTCGCCGACAGCGGCCTGCCCCACCGGGGCCGCATCGCGCAAGAGGGCGGTGATGACGCCCTCGGCGGTTTCGGTGTCGTAGCCGAGGAATTCGGTCACGCCATGTTCTTCGGCGATCTCGAACCAGATCTTGGCATCCCCTGACGCCCCGGTGCCCGACCAGGCGGCGCGGGCCTTGGCCTTCTGCTCGGCCATCGCGGCATCGAAGCCCTGGACGTCCACCTCGCGGCCCTTTTCGCGCAGGGCGTCCTGGGTCAGGTCAAGCGGGAAGCCGTAGGTGTCGTACAGCTTGAACGCCGCCGCACCGGGAAGTGCAGCACCTTCGGCAAGACCGGCAAGTTCGTCGTCCAGCAGGCGCAACCCGCGGTCGAGGGTCTGCTTGAACTTGGTTTCCTCGCTGCGCAGGGTTTCCTCGATCAGCGCCTGCGCCCGCGACAGCTCGGGGTAGGCACCGCCCATCTGCCGCACCAGCGCCGGAACCAGGCGGTGCATCACCGGGTCCTCTGCGCCCAGCATATGGGCATGGCGCATCGCGCGGCGCATGATCCGGCGCAGGACATAGCCGCGGCCTTCGTTCGAGGGCATCACCCCATCGGCGATCAGGAACGACGTGGAGCGCAGGTGGTCCGCGATGACCCGGTGGTGGATTTTCCCCGGCCCGTCAGGGTCCTGGCTGGTGACGTTCGCGCTGG
>PNNE01000141.1 GCA_013824055.1 Rhodobacter sp.
ATGGTGCGGCGGGGGCGAGATCAGCGTCACCCCAGGGGTGCTGTGCCGCAGCCGCGCGATCAGCGCCGTGACCTTCATCCCCGGCAGCTGGCCGCCCTCACCGGGCTTGGCGCCCTGGGCGACCTTGATCTCCAGCTCCTCGCAGGCGTTCAGGTATTCCGCCGTCACGCCAAAGCGCCCGGACGCCACCTGCTTGATCTTGGCGCTGGGGTTGTCGCCATTCGGCTCGGGCACGAAATGCGCCGGGTCCTCGCCGCCCTCGCCGCTGTCCGACTTTGCCCCGATCCGGTTCATCGCGACGTTCAGCGTCTTGTGCGCCTCGGGCGACAGCGCCCCCAGCGACATGCCCGGCGTCACGAAGCGCTTGCGGATCGAGGTGATCGACTCCACCTCCTCGATCGGCACCGGCTTGCCCAGGGTCTTGATGTCCAGAAGGTCGCGCAGCTGGATCGGCGGATTGGCCCGCATCGCGGCGGAATACTGCTTCCACAGGTCATAACTCGCCCGGTCGCAGGCCGATTGCAGCATGTGCATCGTCTGCGCCTCCCAGGCGTGCTTTTCGCCCGACCGCCGCGCCTTGTAAAAGCCGCCGATCGGCAGAACATCCGCGCCACCGAGCCAGCCCTTGCGGTGGACCTCCTCCAGCTTCTGCTCGACGCCCGTCAGGCCGATGCCGGAAATGCGGCTCTGCATGCCGGGGAAATATTCCGCCACCATCGCGCGGCTCAGCCCCACCGCCTCGAAGTTCAGACCGCCGCGATAGCTGGAGATCACCGAAATCCCCATCTTGGACATGATC
Source organism: Rhodobacter sp. (assembly GCA_013824055.1). GTDB lineage: Bacteria > Pseudomonadota > Alphaproteobacteria > Rhodobacterales > Rhodobacteraceae > Tabrizicola. Next base: position 800 of record PNNE01000141.1, read on the forward strand.
TTCAGCAGGCCCGGCGTCGATGGCATCGCGGTAGCGCCGCATCGCATCGGTCAGCGTGCCGTCCAGCAGCCCCCGGTCGATCCGGTCGGCGATGGAATCCTGCGCGAGATAGGGGTTCACCGTCGTCGCCCCCGCCCCGATCAGCACGGCAAAGTAATGCGGGTCGATGCATTCCGCCGACCGCACGTTGATCGAACAGAAGGTCCGCAGCCCCTTGCGCGTCAGCCAGCTGTGCACCGCCGAGGTGGCAAGGATCATCGGCATCCCCACCTTGTCCGGCCCCTGATGCTCATCCGTCAGCACCAGCTGCCCCGCGCCCGAGCGCACGGCATCCTCGGCCTCGGCCCGGATCCG
>PNNE01000033.1 GCA_013824055.1 Rhodobacter sp.
GACGCTCGACCTCGGCCCCGTTGCGCACGGCATCACGCTCCCAGAAGGGGTGATCGACCAGCGTCGCAAAGACGGCGGCCGCCGGGACCTCGAGATCCGTTTTAGCGGTCAGTTTCATCTACACTCCCGGCAGTTGGGGCAGCGGTCCGGTTCTGCGTCGCGCTTGCCAGTTACATTGTTTCAATCAAGCCGGTCCGCAAGCCAGTTGCGCAAGATGAAATTCGCGATCGATCCGTGCCGGGCCGGGCGGATTGCGGGATGAAGGCCGGCGAAGGAGCGGACCAGCTCTTCCCGCGTGACCCAGAGCGCCTGCTCCAGCTCTTCCGGGTCAAGCCGGATGTCGCGACCCAGGGCTTCGGTCCGGGTACCGATCATCAGCGAGGCCGGAAAGGGCCAGGGCTGACTGGCCAGGTACGAGACCGCGCCGCAGCAGACGCCGGTTTCTTCCTGCACCTCGCGGCGGACGGCGGCCTCGATCGTCTCGCCGGGTTCGACGTAGCCGGCAAGCAGCGAGAACATGCCTTCGGGCCAGCCCGGGCTGCGCCCCAGAAGCACCGAATTCCCGTGGGTGACAAGCATGATGACCACGGGGTCGGTGCGCGGAAAATGCTGCGCGCCACAGGCCGGGCAGGACCGTTGCCAACCGCCCACCGCCACCTCGGACCTTGCGCCGCAGGCCGAACAGAAGCCGTGGCTGCGGTGCCATTGCAGCACCGCCTTGGCCGTCACCACCAGTTCCGCCTCGCGCGCGGTCAGATCGGTCATGACCCCGCGCAACTCGACGAAGCCTTCGCCGCCGGTCAGGGCCGGGTGCCGCTGAACCGTGGCGTCGAAGAACCCGGCGTCGGGGGCATCGGCCCCGGCTTCGGGCGACCAGTCGGACAGGTCGGCGGCAAAGCGCGGCGTCCCGTCCTCGATCCCCAGAAAGACCGGAGGCCCCGCCAGCGCAAGCACCGGATGGCCGGACGGAACCCAGCCGGGCCGCATCCCCTGCATCAGGGGCTTGCCGCGCCACAACGGCAGGACGGCTCCACCCGCCAGTGCGTCGGCCAGTCCCGCGACATCACGCCGCAGGCTGGCATGTCGATCAAGGCCCGATCCGCCGAAGGTCACGCTCTCTGCCATCTTCATCGCGAAAGGGCTTTCGTTGCT
>PNNE01000390.1 GCA_013824055.1 Rhodobacter sp.
ACGAAGACCGCGCCCTGGGCTTTCAGGGCGTCGACGACAAACCTGTTGTGGACGATCTCGTGGCGGACATAGACCGGGGCGCCCCATTTCTGCAGGGCCAGCTCGACGATCTTGATCGCGCGGTCCACCCCGGCACAGAAGCCGCGCGGGGCGGCGAGGTAGAGGGTGATTGGGGGCAGGTCGGGCATCGCGGCCTCCGGCAGGGCGGTTCAGGCAGATTTACGGGCTGCGGCGGGCGGCGTCCAGTGTCCAGGCAGGACAGCCTGGGCGTGCCAAGCGATTTCAATGGGTTGTCTGTGGCGTTCAGGATCGGTCAAGCCTGATGCCCGTCGTCCCTCTGCGTCATCCTGTCGGGGGCGGCTCAAAGGGGAGTGGGTGATTTGCATCGCCAAGCGATGGATCTAGACGCTGAAGGCCGCAGCCCCCAGCCAGCCGAGCACCACGTAGCGGCCAGTCTTGGCAATCGCGACCAAGGCCAGGAACACTGGAAACGGCACTCGCAGCACGCCCGAGACCGCGACGATCATGTCACCGAGGGGCGCCCAGGAAAGGAGGAGGAGCCAGAGGCCCCAGCGCCCGAACCAGCCCTCGGCTCTGGCCAACTGGACGGGCCGCAGCGGAAACCAGCGGTGGTCGCGCTGTTCGGAAAGCCAGCGGCCAAGGCCGTAGGTGATGCAAGAGCCCAGGGTGTTGCCGATCGAGGCGACAACAACCAGGGCAAACGTCTCCCACCCCGCGGCCTGCAAGCCGAGGAAGACCAGTTCGGACTGGAAGGGCACCGGCGTTGCCGCCAGGAAGGCCGCGACGAACAGGCCTGCAAGGGCGATCATGACCGGGGCCCCCGTGCCCCGGCCATGACGGTTGCAGGACTCACTTCGCCTCGACCACAGCCTCTTCGATGGTCGCGGGACGCGGTTCGCGCGGCGGACGGCCGATGACCTCGCGCAGTTCGTCCAGCTCGATGAAGTTGTCGGCCTGGCGGCGCAATTCGTCTGCGATCATCGGCGGCTGGCTGCGGATGGTCGAGACGACCGAGACCCGAACCCCCTGACGTTGCAGGCTTTCCACCAGCGGGCGAAAGTCCCCGTCGCCCGAAAACAGCACGATGTGATCGACCCGCGCGGCCAGCTCCATCGCATCGACGCA
>PNNE01000151.1 GCA_013824055.1 Rhodobacter sp.
CCTCGCGCCCCATGTTGCAGCGCATCTACGGCGTGGCCTTCCGCAACCGCGACGACCTGAAGGCGCATCTGACGATGCTGGAAGAGGCCGCCAAGCGCGACCACCGCAAGCTTGGCCGCGAGATGGAGCTGTTCCACATCCAGGAAGAAGCGCCCGGCATGGTCTTCTGGCATCCGAACGGCTGGACGATCTACCGCCAGCTGGAAGATTACATGCGCGGCCGTCTGCGGCAGGCGGGCTACAAGGAAATCAGGACGCCGCAGGTGGTGGACCGGGTCTTGTGGGAGAAGTCGGGCCACTGGGAGGCCTACCGCGAGAACATGTTCATCGTCGAGGTCGACGAAGAGGGGGCTCGCGAAAAGCGGATCAACGCGCTGAAGCCGATGAACTGCCCCTGCCATGTGCAGGTCTACAACCAGGGCCTGAAATCCTACCGCGACCTGCCCCTGCGGCTGGCCGAGTTCGGGTCCTGCCATCGCTACGAGTCGTCAGGCTCGATGCACGGGCTGATGCGGGTGCGCGGCTTCACCCAGGACGACGCGCATATCTTCTGCACCGAAGAGCAGATCGAAAGCGAATGCGCCGGGTTCATCCGGCTTTTGTCCAGCGTCTACAAGGACCTTGGCTTCGACAGCTTCGAGATCAAGCTTTCCACCCGGCCCGAGGTGCGGATCGGCACGGATGCGCAATGGGACAAGGTCGAAGGCGCGCTGCAAGGTGCCATCGAAGGGCTGGGTCTGCCGTACGAGATCAACCCCGGCGACGGGGCATTCTACGGCCCGAAGCTGGATTTCAAGCTGACGGACGCCATCGGCCGGCAGTGGCAATGCGGCACCTTCCAGGTCGACGCGCAGCTGCCCGACCGGCTGGGGGCGGAATATGTGGGCGAGGATGGGGCCAAGCACATGCCCTACATGCTGCACCGCGCCGTGCTTGGCAGCTTCGAACGCTTCATCGGCATCCTGCTGGAAAACTACGCGGGCAAGCTGCCGTTCTGGCTGGCCCCGCGGCAGGTCGTCGTGGCCAGCATCGTCTCGGACGCCGACCCGTTCGTGCACGAGGTTGTCGCCGCCCTGCGCAAGGCGGGGGTCCGGGCCGAGGCGGACGTGCGCAACGAGAAGATCAACTACAAGGTCC
>PNNE01000290.1 GCA_013824055.1 Rhodobacter sp.
CCGGCGAAATCCTTCTGCACCTCGAAGAAATCGCCCTCGTCGGCGATCTTCGCGATCAGTTCCTTCATGTCGTAGGGCTGGTTCGGGTTGTCGGGGACCAGGGTATCCAGGCTGGGCTCGATCCGCGACGGATCGTCGAAGAACGGCCGCACCGGCGCCTTCTGCCGGTTGTTCAAGGGCAGAAAGTCGAACAGGCGGCGGACCTCGGCCAGCGCCTCGACATCGTTTTCGAACGCACCATCCGCGACCGACGACTTGCGGGTGTGGGTCGTGGCTCCGCCCAGTTCCTCGGCCGTCACCACCTCGTTCGTCACGGTCTTCACCACGTCGGGGCCGGTGACGAACATGTAGCTGGAGTCCTTCACCATGAAGATGAAGTCGGTCATCGCCGGGGAATAGACCGCGCCCCCCGCGCAGGGCCCCATGATCAGGCTGATCTGCGGGACAACGCCCGAAGCCTCGATGTTGCGCTGGAACACCTCGCCGTAGGCGGCAAGCGAGGCCACGCCCTCTTGAATCCGCGCCCCGCCGGAATCGTTGATCCCGATCACCGGCGCGCCGTTCTGCATCGCCATGTCCATGATCTTGCAGATCTTGCCGGCATGGGTCTCGCTGACCGAGCCACCCATGACCGTGAAGTCCTGGCTGAAGACATAGACCTGGCGGCCATTGATCGTGCCCCAGCCGGTCACGACGCCATCGCCCGCGGGCCGATCCTGCTCCATCCCGAAGTCGGTGCAGCGGTGGGCGACGAACATGTCGAACTCTTCGAACGACCCTTCGTCCAGCAGAAGCTCGATCCGCTCGCGCGCGGTCAGCTTGCCCTTGGCGTGCTGCGCCTGCACCCGACGCTCGCCCCCGCCAGCCCGCGCGGTGGCCCGGCGTTCCTCAAGCTCTCCCAGAATATCCTTCATCGCGCGCTCCCCCACGGTTGATGGCCTGGCGGCAATCTAGGGGAACGCTGCGCATGCGAGAAGTCCGAATGAGAAAATTTGCATATTTGTTCGGATTGCCCCTCATCAAATTGCGAAACTGCAAATCGGTGGCCGTCCCCGACCCGCAACGCCATGCCATGCCGATCCCGCGCAAGAACCCGAGAACATCCTGCCGAACCTGCCCATCCCCGTCGTGACC
>PNNE01000212.1 GCA_013824055.1 Rhodobacter sp.
TAGCCAAGGTTGTTCATCGCGTTGATGCGGTCGATGAAGATCACCCCCGGCTCGGCATAGTCGAAGGTGGACCGCATGATCTTGTTCCACAGATCGCGCGCCTCGACGGTCTTGTAGACCCGGCCGCCGAAGACCAGTTCCCACGGGCCGTCGGCCTTGACGGCGGCCATGAAGGCGTCGGTCACCAGCACCGACAGGTTGAACATCCGCAACCGGGCCGGGTCGCGCTTGGCTTCGATGAAGGCCTCGATGTCCGGGTGGTCGCAGCGCATCACCGCCATCATCGCGCCGCGGCGGCTGCCCGCCGACATGATCGTCCGGCACATCGCGTCCCAGACATCCATGAACGACAGCGGCCCCGAGGCGTCCGCCGCCACCCCCTTCACCTCGGCCCCCTTCGGCCGGATGGTCGAGAAGTCATAGCCGATCCCGCCGCCCTGCTGCATCGTCAGCGCAGCCTCTTTCAGCGCGGTGAAGATCCCCTCCATCGTGTCCGGGATCGTGCCCATGACAAAGCAGTTGAACAGCGTCACGCTGCGCCCTGTCCCGGCCCCTGCGGTGATCCGCCCGGCGGGCAGGAACCTGAACCCTTCGAGGGCGGCGTAGAACTCGGCCTCCCACTTTGCCGGGTCGGCCTCGACCTCGGCCAGGGCCCGCGCGATCCGGCGCCAGGTGTCCTCGACGCTGCCGTCGATGGGCGTGCCGTCCGCCTCCTTGAAGCGGTACTTCATGTCCCAGATGGCTTCGGCGATGGGGGCATGGAATCGCGACATGGGGGCGAATCTTCCTTGAACTTGTGGATAAGGTGGACGAAGGGCCCAAGATACGCCCCTGCCCCCCCTGGGTCAACTTGAAGCCCCCGCTCAGAGGCCTATGATTGGCGGATGATCAACATCCTGAAACTCTGTGTCGGCGCCGATTCCGTCGAGGACCTTCTCGACTGGCAGCGCAGCCAGCGCCCGCACTGGCCCGAGGGCCGCGCGATCCACGTCACCCGGATGTGGCCCAAGCGCGAAGCCGAAGTGCTGGAGGGTTCGCTCTACTGGGTGATCAAGGGCGTGATCCTGGCCCGCCAGCGCATCCTGGACTTGCAGCAGGTGAACCTGGGCGACGGCATCCCGCGCTGCG
>PNNE01000374.1 GCA_013824055.1 Rhodobacter sp.
AACCGCAGGCCGAATTCCACCGAAGGGTCGACGAAGGTCCGCAGCGCGTCGAAGGGAATTACCATCGGCTCGGGATTGTTGCCGAAGTTGAGGGTAATGCTGAAGCCTTCGTCAGTCACCACAAGGTTTTCGTACCAGTGCTGGATCACGACGGTCATTTCCGTCGGATAACGCTCCTTCAGCCAGTCGGCGATCTGCACGTCGGGATGTGTGGTGTCGAAGGTGATGAAGAAATGATGCGCGCCGGGCAGGCCGTGGTCGGCCACGTCGGCCAGGACCGACTGGATCAGACCGCGCATCGCGCGGTGCATGAGATTGCCGTAGTCGATGCTGCGCGCCATATGCCGCCCTTTCCCGGTTGAGCTGCAGCATAGGGGGGCACGGGGGCCAAGGGAAGGGGGGCTTGCGCGCAGAGCTGCGGCCCCGGACACAGAACCGCCCGCTGGCCGAAACCGCCGGGCGGGTCAGCCGACGGGCCCGGTCAGTTCGCGCAGGAGCTTCTGCCGCAAGGTCCCGGCATAACCCTGCAGACCGCGGGCGGTGACGACAAAACCGCCGGGAGTGATGATCCAGCTGCGGTAGTAGCTGGTGACGGGAAAGGCCGGGCCCGGATCTTCGATCGCGATGGCGTTGATCGTCAGGCCCGCGGCGATGGCTTCGCGGCGCGCTGCGGCATCGGTGAAGCCGGCGTTTTCCTGCCCGTCGCCAGAGACGTCGATCACCTTGTTCCGGCAGTCGGGCACGGCGGCGAACTGGGAGGTGGCGAAGCGCAGGCCCTCGCCGACGGCCGTGTCCGAACCGGAAAAGGCGCGCGGGATGGCGGCGGCGCGGGCGGCGAAGCGGGTGACGTCCGGGGGAGCCAGCATCCGTTGCCACGACAGGACAAGCGCCTGTTCGTCGACCCCCGACCACTGGATGACCGCCAGCGCGACCTGACCACGCACCAGGGCGTCGGTGACGTCGGGGTCGGCAAGGGCCGAAGCAAGCCCCTCGGTCTGCAGGCGGTAGTCGCTTGCGTCGATCGAGCCGGAAACATCGATGGCAAGCAGCAGCGCCGTCTCGCAGGCAAGGGCCGGCTGAGCGGTGAAGCAGGCCAGGAGGGCTGCGCGGAGCATGGGTCAGGAT
>PNNE01000163.1 GCA_013824055.1 Rhodobacter sp.
CCGTGGCATCAAGACGAAAAGGCCGCCTTGAAGGCGGCCTTTCCAGACCCTCAAGGGGCAAAGGATCACTCGATCATCGGCAACAGGCTGTCCAGCGACTTCTTGGCGTCGCCATAGAACATCCGGGTGTTCTCCTTGTAGAACAGCGGGTTCTCGATCCCCGAATAGCCCGTCCCCTGCCCGCGCTTGCTGACAAACACCTGTTTCGCCTTCCAGCACTCCAGCACCGGCATCCCGGCGATGGGCGAGTTCGGGTCCTCCTGCGCCGCCGGGTTCACGATGTCGTTCGAGCCGATGACGATGGCCACGTCGGTTTCGGGGAAGTCCTCGTTGATCTCGTCCATCTCCAGCACGATGTCGTAGGGCACCTTCGCCTCGGCCAAGAGCACGTTCATGTGGCCCGGCAGGCGCCCCGCGACGGGGTGGATCGCAAAGCGCACCGTCTTGCCCCTGGCGCGCAGCTTGCGGGTCAACTCGCTGACCGACTGCTGCGCCTGCGCCACCGCCATCCCGTAGCCGGGGATGATGATGATGCTGTCGGCATCGTTCAGCGCCGCGGCGACACCTTCGGCGTCGATGGCGATCTGCTCGCCCGTCACTTCCATCTGCGGGCCGGTGGTGTTGCCGAACCCGCCCAGGATGACGCTGATGAAGCTGCGGTTCATCGCCTTGCACATGATGTAGCTCAGGATCGCGCCCGAGGAGCCGACCAGTGCGCCCACCACGATCAAGAGGTCGTTGCCAAGGCTGAAGCCGATCGCCGCCGCCGCCCAGCCGGAATAGCTGTTCAGCATCGACACCACGACCGGCATGTCCGCTCCGCCGATCCCCATGATCAGGTGATAGCCGATGAAGAAGGCCAGCAGCGTCATCAGCGCCAGCGTCCAGATGCCGGCGTCGTTGAAATACATCACCCCCAGCAGGACCGCGCCAATCGCCGCCGCCGCGTTCAGGAAATGCCCGCCCGGCAGCTTCTTCGCCGTCGTGTCGACCCTGCCCGCAAGCTTGCCGAAGGCGACGACCGATCCGGTGAAGGTCACGGCCCCGATGAAGACGCCCAGGAACACCTCGACTCGCAGGATCGAGATCTCGATCGC
>PNNE01000418.1 GCA_013824055.1 Rhodobacter sp.
TTACGACACCGGCATAAGGGTGAAGCATCCGCTTGATCCGACTTGGGAATTGCCGGTCTGGATCGCGAACTTCATCCTGATGGACTACGGCACCGGCGCGATCTTCGGCTGCCCGGCGCATGACCAGCGCGACTTTGACTTTGCCACGAAATACGGGCTGCCGATCCAGCCGGTGTTCACGGCGGACGGCTCCGATGCCGAGCTGACCGAGGCTTTCGTGCCGATGAAGTCCGAGCGCGTCCACTACATCCGCGGCTTCGCCGGGGCCAGTGTCCAGACCGGCGACGAAGCCGTGGCCGCCGCCATCGCCCATGCGGAAACCCAGGGCTACGGCAAGGGCGTCACAAAGTTCCGGCTGCGCGACTGGGGTGTTTCCCGCCAGCGCTATTGGGGTTGCCCGATCCCGGTGATCCATTGCCCGACCTGCGGCGTGGTGCCGGAAGACAAGAAGAACCTGCCCATCGAACTGCCAGATGACGTCAGCTTCGACGTGCCGGGCAACCCGCTGGACCGTCACCCGACCTGGGCCGCGACCTCCTGCCCGAAGTGCGGTGCCAAGGCCCGGCGCGAGACGGACACGATGGACACCTTCGTGGATTCGTCCTGGTACTACGCCCGTTTCACCGCGCCCCGTGCCACGACGCCGACCAACCTGGAAGACGCCGACTACTGGCTGGCGGTCGACCAATACATCGGCGGGGTCGAGCATGCGATCCTGCACCTGCTTTACTCGCGCTTCTTCGCCCGGGCGATGCAGAAGACCGGCCACCTGCCGCAGAAGGCCATCGAGCCGTTCAATGCGCTGTTCACGCAAGGCATGGTCACGCACGAGATCTACATGACCCGCGACGAGCAGGGCCGCCCGGTCTATCATCTGCCCGAGGAGGTGACGGTCTTCTCGCTCGCCGACCGCCGGATTGTCGTCAAGGGTGACGTGCCGCCGCCGCTCGATATGGTCGATGACATTGACGCCTTCATCCGCGCCCTCAGCGACGAAGGGCTGCTGGTCGAGGTCATCCCCTCGGCCAAGATGTCGAAGTCGAAGAAGAACGTCGTCGATCCGATGAACATCATCGCCGCCTACGGGGCCGAC
>PNNE01000365.1 GCA_013824055.1 Rhodobacter sp.
CGCGCCCGCCGCCCGGCAGGTCCCAAAGCCCCGGCCAGCGCAGCCCGGGCTTTTCGTCGCGAAGGCAGACCAGCACCGAGGCCCCGCAGAACAGCGCCGCCTTGGCCCCGGTGAAGTCCATTCTCACGGGTTGTCGTTGATGTCGCGCTCCCAGAGCTTTACCTGCCCCTCGCGCACCCCGACCACCCGGCGCAGCACCAGCCAGGCGATCACCGAGACAACCGCGAAGATCAGGATCAGCGCGGGCACGCCTGCGGGGATGCCGAAGCCGACCAGCGCGCCGGTGACGATCGCCCCGATGGCGAAGCCAAGAAAGATGTAGCTGGGCACCAGGACCTCAAGCACGCCCAGAGCGAAGCCCAGCACGATCCAGGCCCACCAGGTTCCGACAAGCGAGCTCAGCATGTCACGGCCGTCCTTTCAGCATCTTGAACGCATCCCCGAAGGACTCCAGCAGCGCTGCCGGCAAGAGGATCGTCTGCTTGCCCTGGCCCGTCGCGATGGCCTGCATCGCCTCGACCTGCTTCAGCGCGACCTGGTACTGCGCGGCTTCAAGCCCGCTTTCCTTGATCGTCTCGGCGATCACTCCCGTCGCGTAGGCCTCGGCGTCCGCAGTCACCCGCTTGCCCTTGGCCTGCTGCTCGGCGGCATAGAGTTCGGCGTCTGCGGCAAGTTCGACGGCACGCTTCTTGCCCTCGGCTTCCATCACCTGCGCCCGCCGCGCACGTTCCGCGTTCAGCTGCTGCAGCATCGCCGAGCGCGTCGCCTCGTCCAGGTTGACGTCCAGAATCTCGGCCCGCGTCACCTCGACGCCCCAATCGTCGACCATCGCCGTCACCTGCTCGCGCACCCGCTCGATCAGCTGGGCGCGGTTGGACTGGACCTGGTCGAGTTCAAGCTTGCCGATCTCGGACCGGACGATGCCGGCCACCGTGGTCGCGATGGCCCCGTCGACGTCCCGGATGCGGTAGACGGTCTTTTCGGGTTCGGTCACGCGGTAGAACACGCTGGTCTCCACCTTCACCAGCACGTTGTCGGCGGTGATGGCGTCCTGGCTGGCGGTGGGAAGCTGACGCTCCAGCACCGA
>PNNE01000176.1 GCA_013824055.1 Rhodobacter sp.
TGCACAAATTTTGGGCACACCCCAAGGAATCCCCCGACGCAAAGCCACAACCAAACCCTGTCACATTGTCCCCCCCGCGGGGAAGTGGTGAGAGGAGCAAAGACGGAAAGCGGGGGGAGTCGGCCCAATGAAGAAAGTCGAAGCGATCATCAAGCCGTTCAAGCTGGATGAAGTCAAAGAGGCGCTTCAAGAAGCGGGCATCCAGGGCCTGTCGGTCACCGAGGTCAAGGGCTTCGGCCGCCAGAAGGGCCATACCGAGCTGTATCGCGGGGCAGAATATGTCGTCGACTTCCTGCCCAAGGTGAAGATCGAGGTCGTGCTGACCGATGACATGGTCGACACCGCCGTCCAGGCGATCATCGCCGCCGCGCGCACCGACAAGATCGGCGACGGCAAGATCTTCGTCACCCCCGTGGAACAAGCCATCCGCATCCGCACCGGCGAAACCGGCGACGATGCAGTCTGAACGGGCCTAAACCGCCTATCCCATCAACCACTTAACCGAAAGGCAGTCAGATGAGCGCCGTTGCCAAGGCTCTGAAACTGATGAAGGACGAGGACGTCGAATACGTCGACATCCGCTTCACCGACCCCAAGGGAAAGCTTCAGCACGTCACGCTGGTGGCCGACCTTGTGGACGAGGATTTCTTCGAGGAAGGCTTCATGTTCGACGGCTCGTCGATCGCGGGCTGGAAGTCGATCGACCAGTCCGACATGAAGCTGATGCCCGATGCGGCCTCGGTCTACATCGACCCGTTCTATGCGGAAAAGACCATGTGCGTGCATTGCAACGTGGTCGAGCCCGACACCGGCGAAGCCTATTCGCGCTGCCCGCGCCAGATCGCGCTGAAGGCCGAGGCCTACCTCAAGTCCTCGGGCGTCGGTGACGCGGCCTACTTCGGGCCGGAAGCCGAGTTCTTTCTCTTCGACGACGTCCGCTACTCGGTGACCCCGCGCAAGGTGTCCTACGAGATCGACGCCGAGGCGGCCGCCTGGAACACCGACACCGTGACCGAAGGCGGCAACTACGGCCACCGCGCGGGCCACAAGGGCGGCTACTTCCCGGTGAACCCGATCGACG
>PNNE01000129.1 GCA_013824055.1 Rhodobacter sp.
CAGGCGCGCTTCATTGCCGCCTTGCCGAAGGTTGACCCGAACCCGGATCACGGGCTGGAGGAGCCGAAACCGCCGAGGCAGTCCGACGGCCCGATGGGTGAGCCGGGACCGGGGCCGGCATCCTCTTATGCCTGGTTCTGGGACCAGGTCCCGGCGGGAATTGGCGGGGCGGCGGACCGGTTCGACCTGGCGATGGCCTCGCTGTCGCAGGGGCCGGGCGGGGCGGGGGTCCGGGCGCCTCGGTTGCAGACGATGCAGGACATGGCGGACGCCTATGGCAAGGACATCCTGCGCGCGACGCTGGACACCAATGTCTCGCCCGCGCTGGTGCTGGCGGTGATCGGGATCGAAAGCGCGGGCCAGCCGGATGCGGTCAGCCATGCCGGGGCGGTGGGGCTGATGCAGCTGATCCCCGCGACGGCAGAGCGCTTCGGGGTCAGCGACAGCACGGACCCGGTGCAGAACATCAGGGGCGGGGTCGCCTATCTGGACTGGCTGCTGGAAGAGTTCGACAACGATCCGGTCCTGGTGCTGGCCGCCTACAACGCGGGCGAGGGCGCGGTGCGCAACAACGGCGGCGTGCCACCCTTTGCCGAGACGCGGGATTACGTGCCGAAGGTGCTGGCCGCCTGGCAGGTGGCGCAGGGGCTTTGCGTCAGCCCGCCGATGCTGGTGACCGATCCTTGCGTCTTCCGCACCGACCTTGCGGGGCTTTAGCGGCCGCGCGTCAGACGAAGACGTCGGCCCAGTCGGGGTGCTTCTTGCGGGTGGCGTTCACGAAGGGGCAAAGCGGGACGATCTTGAAGCCGTCCGTCCTGGCTGCGGCCACCAGCGCCTGAACCAGAGCGAGTCCCGCCCCGGTGCCCCGGAAACTGTCCGGGACCCCGGTGTGGTCGGCGATGATCAGGGTCGGCGTCGTGATCGAATAGGTCAGTTCCGCCTCTTCACCGCCACGGCGGATCACGAAGCGACCCTTGGTCGCCCCGTGTTCGCGGGTGACAAGGTGGTCAGACAAGGGTGGCCTCGGTCGCGGCGCGCACTTCGGCCTCGGTCACGCCGGGGGCACATTCCACCAGCTTCA
>PNNE01000027.1 GCA_013824055.1 Rhodobacter sp.
GTCTCCAGCCGGCGGTATTGCTGGGCCACCAGTTCCGCCATCACCTTGCGCTGGTCGTACATCTGCCCGACCACCAGGTCCTGGGTCATCGCCGAATAGGTCTCGACCGAGCCGATGCCGTAGATGCACGAAACCGAGGCGACGATGATCACATCGTCCCGCTCCAGCAGCGCGCGGGTGGCCGAGTGGCGCATCCGGTCGATCTGTTCGTTGATCTGGCTTTCCTTCTCGATATAGGTGTCGGTCCGGGCGACATAGGCCTCGGGCTGGTAGTAGTCGTAGTAGGAAACGAAGTATTCCACGGCGTTCTCGGGGAAGAAGCCCTTGAATTCCCCGTATAATTGCGCGGCAAGCGTCTTGTTGGGCGCCAGGATGATCGCCGGGCGCTGGGTTTCCTCGATCACCTTGGCCATCGTGAAGGTCTTGCCCGTCCCCGTCGCACCAAGCAGGACCTGGTCGCGGTCGCCCGCCAGAACCCCGGCGGTCAGTTCGCGGATCGCGGTCGGCTGGTCGCCTGCGGGCTGGAACGGGGTCGACAGCACGAAGCGACGACCGCCTTCCAGCTTGGGCTTGGTCAGCACGTCCGGACGCTCGGTCAGGGCGTTGATGGTATTGTGGGGCATCGCGCGCCTCTCGGGGAGTCGGGGAAGGCCAGATTTGATCCGTTTTTGTTCCAGTTCAAGCGCTGATCCGGCGCCAAGGGGCGAAACCGTTGCCGAAACTGGCCCAAGCGGCTAAGGCTCGCCGCCAGAGGTGACAGATGGCTGACAAGATCGACACGCGGGCCGTGGGGCTGGATGTGGGGCTGGCGTTCATCCGCTGGCTGACCGGGGCCGAGAACCTGCACTACGGCCTGTGGTCGGGGCTGGAGGTGACGGCGGGCAACCTGCGGGCGGCGCAGGATGCCTATACGGTCAAGCTTTTCGGCTACCTGCCCGCGATGCCGTCGGGGGGCCCCTTGCGCATCCTGGACATCGGCGGTGGCGCGGGCGAGACGGCCAGGAAGCTGCTGGCCCTGGGCCATCAGGTCGAGATTGTGGTTCCCTCGGCCTTCCTGGCCGCGCGTTGCCGCGAGACGGC
>PNNE01000421.1 GCA_013824055.1 Rhodobacter sp.
CCCAGAACCTCGTCGATCTCGTCGTCCTTCGAGGTCAGGAAGATCACCGGGATCGAGGTCTTCTGCCGAATGCGATGCAACAGGTCCATCCCGTCCATCCGGGGCATCTTGATATCCAGGACCGCCATGTCCGGCATCCGGCGACTGAACGCCTCGAACGCGGACTGGCCGTCGTTGTAGGTTTCCACCTCGAAGCCTTCGGCTTCAAGGGTCATGGCGACCGAGGTCAGGATGTTCCTGTCATCGTCGACAAGGGCGATGCGCGACATCTTCGAGCCTCCCTTAACTGCTGCTGCCTGTTATTTATTTTGGCCGATTTTCGGGACTTGCGCCGGGATAATCAACAGAAAAGCGAATCAGCCATGAAACAATGCGGCCAAGGGTGACAATTTAGTCAATCCTGCCGACAATTCCCCGCCCCCTATGGCGCCGCTTCGCCGATGGTGGCGCTAACGGGAAAATGATTGCGCTAACCGTTTGAAATCGCGCTATTCTCGTGCAAAAATCCCATGCTATAGGCACAGTGTGACAGGCCCGTGCAAGGGCCTGTCACGGCATTCATTGGCCCGGATGTCGACCCTTCGGAACCGCCGCGCCAGATTTGCGGCAACGGGAGCTTGCAGGATGATCCAAGGACGCGTGAACCCCAATCAGACGCTGGAGACGCAAGGCATCACGGGTGTCGCGGTCGCCCACTACAACTATGCCGAGTCCTTGCTGGTCGAGGCGGCGGTTCGGCGGGGCGAAGGTCGCCTGGGTCGCGGGGGCGCGTTCCTCTGCACGACCGGCCAGTTCACCGGCCGCTCGCCCAAGGACAAGTTCGTGGTCCGCACGCCTGCGACCGAAAGCACGATCTGGTGGGACAACAACGCGGCCATGACGCCCGAGGCCTATGCGGCCCTCAAGGCCGACATGCTGGCCCATGTCCGGGGGCGTGAGCTGTTCGTCCAGGATCTCTACGCCGGGGCCGACCCGATCCACCGCCTTGATGTCCGCGTGGTGACGGAACTTGCCTGGCACGGCCTCTTCATCCGCCACCTGCTGCGCCGCCCGGACCGGGCCGAACTGGACAGCTT
>PNNE01000023.1 GCA_013824055.1 Rhodobacter sp.
AACTCCATCGACGTGATCATCCAGGCCGGGCGCCATGATGGCCGTCGCGGCATCACCGAATTCTACCTGCCCGGCGCGGATCAGAGAGGACAGCCAGATGAAGACCTTTGAATACGACATCCTGTCCTTTCCCATGACCCGAAAGACCAGCCTTGCCGAGATGCGGAGCAGCCTGAACCAGAAGGGCGCGGACGGGTGGGAGGTGGTGTCGGTCAGCACCTCGGAATTCGCCAATGTCGGGCACACGGTCTTCCTGAAGCGCGAAACCACGCACCTCGGAGCCACGGCATGACGCAAGCGCAGCGCCCCCTTGCACTGACGCCGCTGGTTCTCGCTCTGAGCTTGACGGCCGCCCCCGCAGTCGCCGAGCGCAACCTCGCGCCGACCCTCGAACGCAGCTTTGACGTCTGTCCGGACCGGCCTGCCGAGCCTGTCTGGATGCAGGAAATCCCGCTCCGCCAAGTCTACCATCGCGTGCTGGTCCAGGACATCTACCGCGCCCAGAACCTCGAGCGGGTCGTCGAGACCGGCAGCTGCGACTGTGAAACCCGCTTCCCCTCTTGGGAGGCGGCCGAGGCGGTGTTTCGGGAGAGATACGCAAGCGACGAGCGATGGGAGATGCTGCAAGCCTCGGAGGGCTACAACCGCCGCGCCAATGCCGCCCGCCCGGAAGCCCAGGCGATCTGCGAAGCCGCGGGCAACTGGTAAGGCGCAACTCCGATGAGCATCGTCACCTACTTCGTCGAGACCTCTCAAACCTACCTCGACAGCGCGGCCGAGACGCAGTTCGGATCCGTGGCGGCGACCGTCGGCACGCTCCTCGTTGTCGCGACAACGTTCGTGGTGCTCCTCGTCTTCATCAACATGATCTTCCAATACCGGGCCATGGATGGCCGCACGGCCTTCTGGCTTGCGGTCAAGATCGGGCTCATCGGGATATTCGCGACCAACTGGGTGCAGTTCAACGCCTTCTCCTCCGCCATCCTCTCCGGGATCGACAGCATCGCAGGCGCGCTTGTGGCCTCCGTCGGTGGCGGCAGTCCGGGCCCCTCAGGCACCTTCGC
>PNNE01000408.1 GCA_013824055.1 Rhodobacter sp.
TCCATCGAATGCATCGAGGTCAGGTGACTGCCCGCCGCGCGTCCGCCCAGGCCATGCCGCGTCACCTCGCGCGCCATTGTTTCCACATGGCGGCTCAGCGGATCGTCGGTCTCGTCGCAATGCACGTCCCACATCAGGCCCCGCTCGGCGGCGATGCGGGCCAGGTCGCGCAAGGATTCGGCGCCTTCCTCCATCGTGCGCTCGAAATGCGGGATGCCGCCGACCACGTCGACGCCCATGTCCAGCGCGCGCAGGACGTTCTGGCGGCCGGTTTTCGTGCGGTAAAGCCCGTCCTGCGGGAAGGCGACCAGCTGCAGGTCAAGGTAGGGGGCCACCCGGCGCTTGACCTCCAGCATCGCCTCGACCCCGCGCAGATGGTCGGGCGTGGTGTCGACATGGCTGCGGATCGCCAGCAGCCCCATGCTGACCGCCCAGTCGCAATAGGTCACCGCCCGGTCGACCATCTCGTCGACCGTCGCCAGATCGCGCAGCTCGCCCCAAAGGCTGATCCCCTCCAGCAGCGTTCCGCTCGCGTTCACCCTTGGCAGACCGTAGGACAGCGTCGCGTCCATGTGGAAATGCGGATCGACGAAGGGCGGCGAGACCAGATCCCCGGCCGCGTCGATCACCTGGCCCGCCTCGCCGTCCAGCCGACCCACCGCCGCGATCCGGTCGCCGGTGATGCCGATGTCGGCCACCGTGCCGTCGGGCAGCGTGCCGCCCCTGACCAGAAGATCGAACATCAGCGTTCCCCCTTGTTGTAGGGCACCATCAGCGCCGCTGGCACCTCGGCCCGGCGCGACATCAGGATCAGGGCCAGGATCGACAACAGGAAGGGCAGGGCAAGGAACAGCTGATAGGGCAGGACCGCCCCCAGGTCCGTCTGCTGCAACCTGATCTGCAACGCATCGAAGGCCGCGAACAAAAGCGCCCCCAGCACCGCCTTGCCCGGCTTCCAGGCCCCGAAGACGACCAGGGCGACGCAGATCCAGCCACGCCCGTTGACCATCTCGAAAAAGAAGCTGGAG
>PNNE01000307.1 GCA_013824055.1 Rhodobacter sp.
AACAGGTTGTAGCCGAAGGGCGGCGTGATGTAGGCGATCTGGCAGGTGATGGTGTAAAGGATGCCGTACCAGATCAGCTGGTTGTCAAAGCCAAGGTCCAGGCTGGCGACCAGCGGGATGTAGAGCGGTGCCACGATCACCAGCATCGCGGTGTCGTCCAGGAACATGCCCAGCAAGAGGAAGCTGAGCTGCATCATGATGATGATCATCCAGGGGTTCAAGTCCCACTGGTTCAGGAACAGGTCTCGATCGCCTTGACGCGCCCCAGCCCGTCGAAGACAGCGCCAAAGGCCAGCGCCGCCAGGATCAGCCACAGGAACATGCAGGACACCGCAAGCGTCTTCATCGAGGTTTCGCGGATCAGCCGCCAGCTGAAGCGCCCCTTGACCACCGCCGCCAGCGTGGCCGAGGTGGCTCCCACCGCCGAGCTTTCGACCAGGCTGGTATAGCCGAAGACGAAAAGCCCGGTCATGAAGAAGAAGATCGCGAAAGGGATGATCCCGGCGCGTGCCAGCGCCAGCTTCTGACCGAAGGTCATGTCCAGCTCTTCCGGCGGAACGGGCGGCGCGAGCTTGGGGTTCAGCCTGGCGCGGATCATGATGTAGGCGATGAACATCGCCGCCATCAGCAGGCCGGGCATGATCCCCGCGAACCACAGTTGCGACACCGGCTGGCGCGCGATCATGCCGTACAGCACCAGCACGACCGAGGGCGGGATCAGGATGCCCAGCGACGAGCCGCCCTGAATCACGCCCGAGATCAGCACCTTGTCATACCCGCGCCGCAGCATCTCGGGCAGGGCGATGGTCGCGCCGATGGCCATGCCCGCGACCGACAGCCCGTTCATCGCCGAGATCACGACCATCACCAGGATCGTGCCGACGGCCAACCCGCCCGGCAGGCGGCCGAACCAGACGTGCATCATCTTGTACAGGTCTTCGGCGATCCCGCTCTCGGCCAGGATGTAACCCATGTAGATGAACATCGGCAGCGTCAGCATGGCGTGCCAGTTGAACAGCTTGAA
>PNNE01000096.1 GCA_013824055.1 Rhodobacter sp.
GCTGGCCGTTCTTCATGACGCTGGCCCGGTCGCACAGCTTCATGACGTTGTGGATGTCATGCTCGATCAGGAAGATGCCCAGGCCCTGCGCCTTCAGCTCCTGGATCAGCTCGGCCACCATCTGGGTCTCGTGCGGACCAAGGGCCGCGGTGGGTTCGTCCATGATCAGGATCCTGGCGTTGAAGTAGACCGCGCGCGCGATGGCGACCGACTGGCGCTGACCGCCGGACAGGGCCGAGACGGGGACGTTGAACTTGCGGAAGTTGGGGTTCAGGCGGCCCATGATCTTGCGCGTCTCCGCCTCCATCTTGGCGTCGTCGACGATGCCGTGGCGCTTGATCTCGCGCCCCAGGAACAGGTTCGATGCGGCGTCGAGGTTGTCCGCCAGGGCCAGCGTCTGGTAGATCGTCTCGATGTTCAGGTCGCGGGCGTCGCGGGGGGTGTTGATCTCCACCTCTTGCCCGTTGATCAGGATCTGCCCGCTGTCGGCCTTGTAGGCCCCCGACAGGCACTTGATCAGCGTCGACTTGCCCGCGCCGTTGTGGCCCAGAAGGCCGACCACTTCGCCGGGGTGGAGGTCGACCGAGACGTGGTCCACGGCCTTGATCCCGCCGAACGAGATCGAGATGTCGCGCAGTTCGACCAGCGGGGTGCCCGAGCGGTTGGGGGTGCGGTTGACGGTCATTTGGAAAGCCCCAGACGCTTGCGATACAGGATGTCGACCCAGACGGCGACGATCAGCACCAGCCCGACGATGATGTTCTGGAACGGCGTGTCGACGCCGACCATCGCCATGCCGGATTGCAGCGATTGCATGATCAGCGCGCCAAGGATGGCCCCATAGATGGTGCCGACGCCGCCAGCCAGCGCAGTGCCGCCGATGACGGCCGCCGCGATCACACGCAGTTCCTCCAGCATGCCGATGTCGTTGCCGTGGCTTTGCAGCCGTGCCTGAGCGACAAGGGCCGCAAGGGCGCACAGGAACCCCATCAGGGCAAAGATCTTGACGGTCAGGGCGCGGGT